>JADJNZ010000010.1 GCA_016714015.1 Gemmatimonadota bacterium | reverse complement strand
CCGCGAACGGCAGCACGCACATCTCGGTGTCCACCCACCCCGGCGCGACCGCGTTCACGGTGATCCCGCGCTTGGCGAGCTCCACCGCCTGCCCCTTCACGAACGAGATCATCGCGCCCTTGCTCGCCCCGTAGTCCGCGTGCATCGACTCGCCGCGCTGGCCGGCCGTGCTCGAGATGTGCACGATCCGACCGCCGTCGCCGAGCACCCGCGCCGCCGCGCGCGAGACGAAGAACATCGCGTCGACGTTCTCGCGCATCGTGCGGTGCCAGCGCGCATCGGTCATCTCGTGCACCGGCACCTCCTCCGGCGGCCAGATCCCGGCGCTGTGGATCACGAGGTCGAGCCCGCCGAGCCCCGCGACCGCCGCGGCAATGAGCGAATCGGCACCGGCCGCCTCACCGAGGTCCGCCGCATGCGCGAGCACCGTCGGCCCCTTCCCCGAGAGCCGCGCCACGATCGCGTCGGCGTCCGCGCGCCGCGACCGGTACCCGACGCAGACCGACGCGCCGAGGTCCACGAGCAGCTCGGCCGCGGCCGCGCCGATCCCGCGCGTCCCGCCCGTGACGACGGCCCGCTTTCCCTTGAGCGAGAAGAGCGCGCTCATCCGGCCACCTCCGCGTCGATCACGTCGCAGATCGCGTGCTGGATCGCCAAGTGGATCTCCTGCGCCCGGTCGGTGCGCTGCGTCGGGACGACGAGGCAGAGGTCGGCCATCCCCTTCACCTTCCCGCCGTCCTTCGCCGTGAGCGCGATGCTCCGCATTCCCAGTCCCTTCGCCGTCTCGATCGCCCGAAGGCAGTTGGGCGAGTTGCCGCTCGTGGTGTGCACCATCAGGAGGTCCCCCGCGCGGCCGAGGGCCTCGAGCTGGCGGCTGAAGATCTCGTCGAACGAGAAGTCGTTCCCCGCCGCCGTGAGGATCGACGTGTCGGTCGTGAGCGCGATCGAGCGGAGGGGACGGCGCTTCCGCTGGTAGCGGACGACGTACTCCGTCGACATGTGCTGCGCATCGGCGGCGCTGCCGCCGTTGCCGCAGAAGAAGATCGTGCCGCCCGCGAGCGCGACCTCGCGCGTGATGGCGGTGGCCTGACGGATGCCGTCCGCGAGCTGGTCGGCCGCGCGGGTCGCGGTCTCCGAGAGTTCGCGCAGGTGCGCGACCGGATCGATCGTCATGCGAGCACCGCGTGCGCCAGCCGCTCCATCGTGGCCTTCGCGTGCGCGCCGAGCGAGGCCGGATCGTCGGCCGCGGCCTCGAACGCCCAGGTCACGCACGCGTCGGCGGCGAGCAGGTCGAGCGCACGGTCGCGCGCCGGACCCTCGCCCTCGCGCAGCACCTCCCGCAGCAGCACCTCCGCCGCCTCCACGAGCGCCTCGGCGACCGGGGCCTTCCCCCACTCCGGGTGCGCGTCGAGGACCTCGCGCACCCGCGCGACGAGCCGCTCCGGTGCCTCCGGCTTCGCGGCCGCGATCCAGACGGCCGTGCTCACTTCGCTGACCCCAGCATCGCGCGGATGACCTCGCCCGCGACCGCCGGCATCGTGCCCACCTGCTCGCCCGTCACGCCCGCCTGCGCCATGTGATCCTTGCCGCCGCCGCGGATGCCGGTCTTCGCCGCGAGCGCCTTCACGATGCCGCCGGCCGTGATCCCCTTCGCCCGCAGGTCGTCGGTGACCACCACCACCAGCCCGCCCTTGTCCTCGCCGAAATCGGCGACGAGCGCGCCGACCCCGCTCCCGAGCTTCTCGCGCACCACATCGCCGAGCGCCTGGAGGTCCTTCATCGCCTCGGCCTTGACGACCTTCGAGAGGAACGCGATCCCGTTCACCGACTCCGCGCCCGCGGTGAGGTCCCCGCCCTGCGCGCCGCCGCCCTTGAGCGCCTCCTCGAGCTTCTTCTCGAGCGCGCGCTTCTCGCCGAGCAGCGCATCGAGGCGCTTCGCGATCAGCTCCGGGGAGACCGCGTTGACCTTGAGGCGTTCCGCGATCTCGCCGAGCGCCTTCTCCTTACCGCGCAGGAACTCGTACGCGCCGCGCCCGGTCACCGCCTCGATGCGCCGCACACCCGCCGCGACCCCGCTCTCCGATACGATGCGCAGCAGCGCGATCTGCCCCGTGTTGCGGACGTGCGTGCCACCGCAGAGCTCGACCGACAACCCCGGGATCTCCACCACGCGCACCACGTCGCCGTACTTCTCGCCGAAGAGCGCCATCGCCCCGGAGGCGATCGCCTCCTGGTACGGCTTCTCCCGCGTGGTGACGTCGACGTTCGCCCAGATCCCCTCGTTCACCAGCTGCTCGATCCGGTCGAGCGCCTCGGCCTTGATGGGACCGTGATGCGTGAAGTCGAAGCGGAGGCGATCCGGCGCGACCAGCGAGCCCGCCTGATGGACATGCTCGCCGAGCACCTGACGCAGCGCGGCGTGCAGCAGATGCGTGGCCGTGTGGTTGCGCTCCGTGTCGTGGCGGCGGTCCGACGGGACCCGCGCCTTCACCATCTCGAACTTCGGCGTGCCGCTCACCGTGCCGATCGCCGCGACGCGCCCGTCCAGCTTGCGCACCTCCTGCACCGCGACGCGCCAGCCGGTGCCGACGATCTCGCCCTGGTCGCTCACCTGGCCGCCCGACTCGGCGTAGAACGGCGACTCGCGCAGCATCACCGCCACCTGGCCGTCCTCGAGGGTCTTCACCGCGGTCACGAGCGACTCGACCTCGATCGTCTCGTAGCCGACGAACGCCGCCGCGGGCGCGACGCCCTTGGCCGTCTCCCAGGCCGCGAGGTCCCGCAGCTCGTCCGCCGCGACCGTGAGCTTCCGCGCCTTGCGATCGTCCTGCGACTGCTTGCGCTGCGCGTCGAGCGCCGCGTCGAAGCCCGTCATGTCCACCGTGTAGCCGCGCTCGGCGGCCATCAGCGCGGTGAGGTCGATCGGGAAGCCGAAGGTGTCGTAGAGCTTGAAGGCGTCCTCGCCCGTGATCGTCCCGTGCTTGCCCGCGGGGGTGAGTTCCTCGAAGCGGGTCAGGCCGCCCTCGATGGTCGCGAGGAAGCGCTCCTCCTCCGCCTTGGTCGTGTCGAGGATGTGCTGGCGCCGCTGCTCGAGCTCGGGGAACTGGCCCTGCATCCCCGCGATGACCTGCTCGACCACGTGCACGAGCGTCGGCTGCCGACGGCCGAGCAGCCAGGCGTGCCGCACCGCGCGGCGCAGGATGCGCCGGAGGACGTAGCCGCGCCCCTCGTTGCTCGGGAAGACACCGTCGGCGAGGAGGAAGCTCACCGCGCGCGCGTGGTCGGCGAGCACGCGATAGCTCGCCGAGTCGGCGCTGGCGTAGGCGTACGGCTTGCCGACGATCCGCGCGACCGTCTCGAGGAGCGGCGCGAAGAGGTCCGTGTGATAGTTGTTCGCGACGCCCTGCAGCACCGCCGCGATGCGCTCGAGGCCCGCCCCGGTGTCGACCGACGGCTTCGGCAGCGGCACGAGGGTGCCGTCCGTCTGCCGGTCGAACTGCATGAACACGAGGTTCCATATCTCGAGGAAGCGGCCCGCCTCGGCGCCCTCGACGAAGGCGTCCTGCGAGAACTCGGTGCGCGCGGTGTCGGTCCACTCGCCGCTCGCGCCCGCCGGGAAGGCGAAGTCCTTCGCCATGTGCGCGAGGTCGATGTAGATCTCGGTGCACGGGCCGCAGGGGCCGGTGTCGGCCATCTGCCAGAAGTTGTCCTTCTCGCCGAGACCGTAGACGCGACTCGCCGCGATGCCCGTCTCCTTCACCCAGAGCTGCCGCGCCTCGTCATCGTCCTTGTAGACGGTGACGCGGATGTGCTCGGTGGGGATGCCGAGGTCCTTGGTGACGAACTCCCAGGCGAAGCGGATCGCGTCGCGCTTGAAGTAGTCGCCGAAGGAGAAGTTGCCGAGCATCTCGAAGAAGGTGTGGTGCCGGGCGGTGTGCCCCACCTGCTCGAGGTCGTTGTGCTTGCCGCCCGCGCGGACGCACTTCTGGGAGGTCGTGGCGCGGCGATTTCCTTCCGGCGGGGGCTCCTGGCCGAGGAAGACCTTCTTGAACTGGACCATGCCCGCGTTCGTGAACAGCAGGGTCGGGTCGTCGCCCGGCACGAGGGAAGACGACGGGCGGACCGCGTGCTGCTGGCGGGCGAAGAAATCGAGGAAGCGGCGGCGGATTTCGGAGGCATGCATATCATTGTAAAATAAGGTGTTGCATCCACGCGGCACAACGCCGAGATTGGCGGTGTCACGGGAAGAACATCGGGCGGGTAACGGCGTACGACAGTCGTGCTCCTCGCCCGCCCGTGCCCACTGGTCGGCGCGGTCCCAGCGCATCCCCCACCCCACAACGTGCTCCGTCGTTCCACCGTCCGCGGGCCCCGCCAGGACCGCATGACCCGAATGCGCAACCGGCACTTCCTGGCCCTCGACATACTCGGGCTGGCGGTCGTGCCCTTCGTGGTCCTGACGCTCCGGTTCGAGGGCTTCGCGTGGCCGGCGGGGTACGGTGAGACGGTCCTGACCTACGCGGTGTTGACCCTGCCGGTCCGCATCATCGTTGCGTGGCGCGGTGGGCTCTACAGCTGCATCTGGCGACACGCGAGCGTGGTGGAGCTGGAGCGGATCCTCACGGCGGGACTGGCGGCCGCAGCCCTGAACTTCGCGATCGGCATCGGGATGCGGGAATGGCTCGCGCTCACGCCGCACCGCATGCCGTATTCGGCCCTCGCCCTCGATGCGATGCTGTCGATCGCGGTGCCTCGTCGCCCCCGACTCGGCGCGCGCTTCCAGGCGCGCCGGCGGCGTCGCGCGCAAGGGGTCCGCACGATCGTGGTCGGCGCCGGTTCGGCGGGGCAGCTGATTGCGCGGGAGGCCGTCGCGAGCGACCGCGCGAACTTCCAAGTGGTCGCGTTCGCGGACGATGACCCATCGAAGCTCGGCCAGTTGCTTCACGGGATCAAGGTCGAGGGGCGGGTGGATGACCTGCCGCGGATGATCCGCGACCTCGGGGCGAAGGAGGTCATCATCGCGATGCCGTCGGCCCGCGGCACCCTGGTGCGCCGCATCGTCGAACTGGCCTCGCAGGCCGGGGCGCGCACCGCGCACCGTCCCGAGTCTCGCCGACCTCGTCTCGGGGAACATCGAGTTCACGGCGCTGCGCCCGGTCGAGATCCAGGACCTCCTGCGCCGCGCCCCCATCAAGACCGACATCACGGCCGTGAAGTCCCTCGCGGAGGGGCGGACGGTCCTCGTCACCGGCGCCGGCGGCTCGATCGGCTCCGAACTCTGCCGTCAGATCGCGGCGCTGCAGCCCTCACTGCTCGTCCTGCTCGACCACTCCGAGAATCAGGTCTTCGAGATCGAGGGCGAACTCCGCCGCCGCAATCCGACGCTGAAGGTCTCGCCCGTGATCGCCGATGTCCGGGACCAGTCACGGATCCGGATCGTGTTCGAACGCTTCCGGCCCTTCGCCGTCTTCCACGCGGCCGCGCACAAGCACGTCCCGCTGATGGAGGAGAACGTCGTCGAGGCCATCACGAACAACGTGATGGGAACGCGGAACGTCGTCGAGGCGGCGATCGAGTCGGGGGTGACGCACTTCGTGCTGATCTCCACGGACAAGGCGGTGCGCCCGACGTCGATCATGGGCGCCACCAAGCGGCTCGCGGAGATCCTCGTGCGCGTCGCGGCGGCGCGCGCCTCCCGCCATTTCGTGGCCGTGCGCTTCGGCAACGTCCTCGGCTCGCGCGGCTCGGTGGTCCCGACCTTCCTGCGCAGATCGAGCGCGGCGGGCCGGTGACGGTGACGCATCCCGACATGCGCCGCTTCTTCATGACCATCCCGGAGGCGGTGCAGTTGGTCCTGCAGGCGGGCGCACTCGGGGCCGGCGGGGAGCTCTTCGTCCTCGACATGGGCGACCCCGTGAAGATCGCCGACCTCGCGCGAGACCTCATTCGTCTCTCCGGCCTGGAGGAAGGCGAGGACATCGAGATCAAGTACACCGGCATCCGGCCCGGCGAGAAGCTCTACGAGGAGGTGCTCTTCGGGGACGAGGACGTCCGCGAGACGGCGCATCCGAAGGTCATCCGCGTGCTCGCGGCGGACCCTGACGCCGACCTCGAGGGGCGCATCGATGAACTCATCCGCCTGGCCACGATCGCGCAGGCCGAGGAGGCGCGCTTGCGCGACATGATCGTCGAACTGGTCCCAGACTTCCACGTGCCGGAGCGTGGTCCCGAGGTCATCGCGCTCCGGGCGCGCATCTCGGGCGAGCATCGCCGCTACCAGTAGCGCCAACTCGCCCGGTAACCCCCCCCCCGCCCCCCCCCCCCCCCCCCCCCCCCCCCCCCCCCCCCCCCCCGGCCCCCCCCCCCCCAGCGGAGCGGCACGCTCAGGTTGAGCCCCGTGCGGTACGGCACGAACTCCCCGCTCACGTTCCAGAGCCGCGCACCATCGTAGCGCCGCCCCGTCGCGCGGTCGTAGCCCTTGTAGAGCGACTGGACCGTGCCCGCGCCGAGGTAGGCCTCGACCGTGCGCCCGCCACGCAGCCGCCAGACGTGGCCGACGCTCGCGCCGGCGAGGAGAGCGCCACCCTCCTGATATAGCGTGGTGTCGCGGTAGAACGGCTTCTGGAGGCGAAAGACCGCGGCGCCGACATGCCACGCTGCGTACCACCCGGTGCGGGCCGGGCGACGATAGAGGCGCCACTCCGCCGTCCCGACGGCGAACTGCAGCGGATAGCCTTGGACCGAACGCCACGGCGAGAGCATCACGTCCCACTGGAAGCTCCGCCTCGCGTCGCGCAGCGGTCGTTCCACCCCGAGCATCGGGATCCCGAGCAGTGAGGATGCGCCGACCTTGAGGAGCGCCGGCGATCCCGCGGCCGGCGCCGCCTCGGCCCCCTGCGCGCGTAGGCTCGACGCCCCGAGTCCGGAGACCCCGACGAGACCGGCCAGCAGCGTTCGAATCGTCCGCGCGCGCATGACGGGTATTCTATCGCCGCGGAGGGCGTCCGCGCCTCACCGGGGCAGCAGTTCCCTCGCCACCCGCGACGCCACGCCGACCCCGAACCCGCGCCGCACGAGCCACCCCGTGAGCCGGCGCCGCGCCACCTCCGGCTCGAGCCGCGCGAGCGAGCGCAGCCGCTTCTCCGCCGCCGCGCGCACCGTCGCCACCTCGCGCTCCGCCGCTGACAATGCCCCCTCCGACTCCTCGTCGGCCGCGGTCTCGAGCTCCCGCATCACCTGGTCGATGACGGGCCGCGGCACGCCCTTGCGGCCCAGTTCGGCCACCACGCGCCGCGGGCCGAAGCCCTTGCCGCTCGCACGGGAGCGGGCGAACGCGCGCGCGAAGGCGAGGTCGTCGAGCAATCCCAGGGCCGTCAGGCGCTCGAGTGCCGCCACGATCGCCGAGCGCGGGTGCTCCCGGTCGGCCAGCCAGCGCTCCAGATCCTTCGCGCTCCGCGCGCGCCGGGCAAGCGCGTCGAGCGCCTTGTCGTAGCACGCCGTCATCGCGGAGGCCTCGACGAGACGGGCGAGTTCCGGCGCGTCGAGGAGCCGTCCGACCCGGAGCTTGAGCTCCGCGATGGTGTCCACCGAGACCGGCGCGACCGCGACCCCCGCGACCTCGACCGCGTACCGCCCCGCGCGCCGCGCCACCTCGCGGATGGCCGTGACGGGTCCCGGAACGGGCTCCGGAACGGGTGTCGGGGGCGGACCCGAGTGGAACGGCGGGGATTCCGGGCCCCGACGACTCACCACAGATCGCACCCCCGACTGAACCACGATGGAGGCGGAAGGATGAAGGATGAAAGTGCGAACACTCCCGGTCCTCGCTCCTGCCGATGCTCTATTGTCCCCTGCCCTATTCGTCCGTCTCCGACTCGGCGACCGCGACCTTGTTGATCCCGAGCACCGTCTTGACCTTCTCCTCGACCTCGGCCATCACCGCCGGGTTGTCCTTCAGGAACAGCTTCGCGTTCTCGCGGCCCTGCCCGATCCGCTGCGTCCCGTAGCTGTACCACGCCCCCGACTTCTCGATGATCCCCGACTCGGCGCCGATGTCGACGAGGAGCGAGGTATGCGAGATCCCTTCGGCGTACATGATGTCGAACTCCGCCTGCTTGAACGGCGGCGCCACCTTGTTCTTCACCACCTTCACGCGGACGTGCGACCCGATCACGTCCTCCTTCTCCTTCACCGGGCCGATGCGGCGGATGTCCAGCCGCAGCGACGCGTAGAACTTGAGTGCCTTGCCGCCGGTGGTCGTCTCGGGGTTGCCGAACATCACCCCGATCTTCTCACGCAGCTGGTTGATGAACACCACCGAACAGTTCGAGCGGGCGATGGCACCAGTCAGCTTGCGAAGCGCCTGGCTCATCAGACGGGCCTGCAGACCCACGTGCGAGTCTCCCATCTCCCCCTCGATCTCGGCCTTCGGCACGAGCGCCGCCACCGAGTCGATCACGATCACGTCCACCGCCCCGCTCCGCACCAGGATCTCGCAGATCTCGAGCGCCTGCTCCCCGGTGTCCGGCTGCGAGACGAGCAACTTCTCGACATCCACGCCCAGCTTCGCGGCGTAGTCCGTGTCCAGCGCGTGCTCGGCGTCGATGAACGCCGCCGTCCCACCCTGCTTCTGCGCGTTCGCCACGACGTGCAAGCAGACCGTCGTCTTGCCGCTGCTCTCGGGACCGTAGATCTCGGTGATGCGCCCCCGAGGGATCCCACCCACGCCGATCGCCGCATCGAGGTTGATCGCCCCGGTCGGGATCGCATCGATCTTCACCCGCATCCCTTCGGCGCCGAGCTTCATGATGGCGCCCTTGCCGAACGACTTCTCGATCTGTGAAACCGCGAGTCCCAGCGCCTTCGAACGGTCTGCCTGCTGTGCGGCGGTCGCCATCACTGCCTCGATTGGTGCTGCCTGTAGCGCCGGCATGGCCGACTCGTGAGAGGGAATCTACCCCGCCAGTGGTGCGGGGCCATCCCGAACGAACTGCGAACGAACGCGGGAACCGCGGACACCGAACAAATTGCGAAAACGACGGGACTTCGCAAGGGCGAGGCATCTCCGCGCACCAGTCACTTATCCACATCGCCGCTCGATCACCTTCCTGTTTGTCAACAAAGCACGCAAGTCACTCACAATACACGACTTGCAGTGTTGAACGCATGTGCGGAACGCGTGGATACCCGTGGACGACCGCCTGGGAGTCCACAGCCGCTCCGCCGGCCCCTCACACCCGGAAGGCATCCTCGACGTGTTTGACCAACACCCGTTCGCCATCCAGCAGCACCCCGACGACATCGAACCGGTACGACTCCTCCGCCCGTCCGTGACGGTCGATCCAGACGTGCGCGCTCTTCACGAGTTCGCGTTGCTTGCGATGGTGCACGGCCTCGACCGGATCGCCGAACGCCGCGCCACGCCGCGCCTTCACCTCGACGAACGCGACGAGCGCATCGCGTTCGGCGACGAGATCGATGTCGCGACGGCCGTTGCGGAAGCGGCGGTACACGATCCGCCATCCCTTGCGCGCGAGCCATCGCGCCGCGATGCGCTCACCGAGTTCGCCGAACCGCTGGTTGTGTGTCGACATGGCGCGAACCTAGGGGCTGGACGCGCAACGATCCGCATCGGCGCGTTGCGCACCGGTGCGGATCGTTTCGCGGAGCAGCCATCGACCGTCGCGCGACTCCACGGGCCGTCGCGGCCGCCTCCGAGTCCGTCGTGCTCGACTCGGAGGCGCTCCCGCGTCCGGCGGTCAGACGCCGGCGAGCACCCGCTCGGACGGCTCCGCGGCGTCCTGGTAGCCCGCCTTCGTCGCCGCCTCGATCGCCTGCTCGCGCAGCTTGCGGTGCAGCGTGCGGACGTGGATGCCGAGCAGCGCGGCGGCGCGCACCCGGTTGCCGCCCGTCTTGGTCAGGGCGTGGCTGATGGCGATGCGCTCGAGCTCGTCGAGGTTCAGGGTCGGGATCTGCGGAAGGGTCGTGTACATGTGCCTTGGGGTTCGGGAAAGGACCGATGAACAGCGGTGGCGAGCCTGGTGGGGGTGAGCCCGTGACCGATAGCTAGCGCCTGCCGTTCCGCCCTCCAAGACACTCTGTCACAGTGTGTGTGACACTCCGTCCCGCCCCCTCAGGCCGCGTGCCGCTCCCCGGCGATGCGGTCGATGTCCTCGAGCCCGATCAGCACGTCGCGCGGCTTGGAGCCGTCCGGCGGCCCCAGCACTCCCGCGAGGTGCAGCTGGTCGATGATCCGCGCCGCGCGCCCATAGCCGATCTTCAGCCGGCGCTGGAGCAGCGAGGTCGATCCCCCCTGGTGCTGCACGCACACCTCCGCCGCCTCGCGGAAGAGCTTGTCGCGGTCGCCCTGGTCCTCGGCCGACTCCTCGCCGCCACCGGCCTCGGCAGCCTCCATCGCGCGCACCTTCTCGAGGATGTCGCCCTCGCCGGTCGCCACCTCGTCGATCGGGATGAGCCCCTGCGCCTCCATCGCCGCCTTCCGGGCCTCCTTCCGCTCGGTGTACCAGAGCATGAGGCGCTCGGTGTCGTCGTTCGAGAGGAACGCGCCCTGCAACCGCGCCGGCTCGCTCTTCCCCGGCGGGATGAAGAGCATGTCGCCGTTGCCCAGCAGCGACTCGGCGCCCATGCCGTCGAGGATCGTGCGGCTGTCGATCTGCGACGCCACGCGGAACGCGATCCGGCTCGGGAAGTTGGCCTTGATGAGGCCGGTGATGACGTTCACCGACGGCCGCTGGGTCGCGAGGATGAGGTGGATGCCGATCGCGCGCGCCTTCTGGGCGAGCATCGCCAGCGGCGTCTCCACCTCGGCGGCGCAGGTCATCATCAGGTCGGCGAGCTCGTCGATGACCACGACGATGTACGGGAGGATCCCGCCCGTGTAGTCGCGGTTCTCGAAGCCGACGTTCGGGTCCTTCGGCTTCCGCAGCGTCGCGCCGTTCCGGACCTTCTGGTTGAAGTCCTGGATGTTGCGCGCGCCGTTCTCCGCCAGCAGCGCATAGCGCTCCTGCATCTCCATCACCGCCCACTTGAGCACCGCCGCCGCATCGCGGTTGTCGGTGACGACCTTGTGGCGCAGGTGCGGGAGCACGTTGTACACGCTGAGCTCGACCATCTTCGGGTCGACCATCAGGAAGCGCAGCGTCTTGGGCGTGTGCCGGTAGATGAGCGAGGTGACGATGGTGTTCACGCAGACCGACTTGCCCGAGCCGGTCGCGCCGGCGATGAGCAGGTGCGGCATCTTCGCCAGGTCGGCGATCACCGCGCGCCCCTCGAGGTCCTTGCCGAGGGCGATCGGCAGGGCCATCGGCTTGTTCTGGTAGTCGGCGCTCTCGAGCATCTCGCGGAACGCGACCATCTCGGGATTCGGGTTGGGCACTTCCACGCCCACGGCCCCCTTCCCGGGGATCGGCGCGACGACGCGGATCGACGGCGCGCGCATGGCGAGCGCGAGGTCGTTCGCGAGGTTCGCGAACTGGCGCACCTTCACGCCCGGCGCGGGCTCGATCTCGTACTGCGTGACCGTCGGCCCGCTCGTGCGACCGGTGAGCACCCCCTCGACCTTGAAGGTGCGCAGCGAGTCGATGAGCTTCGCCCCCATGGCGTCGAGCTGGGCGCGCCCGGCCTCGAGATTGCGCTCGGGCGCCTTCGTCAGGAGGGTCGGGCTCGGGAGTTCGTCGGGATCGAGGAGCGAAGCGCGAGAGGTCGCGGGTGCGGTGCGAGGCTTGGACGCGGTGGCGCGAGGGACAGCGGTCGCGGGGGAGTGGGACTCCTCCTCGCCCTCCCCTTCTGCCTCCCCCTCCGCTTCGCCCTTCTCCTTCTTCCCTCGCCCAGGCTTGAGCGCCGCGACGGGTGCGGGAAGCGCATCCTCGCTCCTCACCACCTCGGCTTCGGGCTTCGCCGTGAGCCCCATCAGCCCGAGGTCGACCTCCGGCATCTCCTTCGCGTCCGGCTCGAGCGACTCGGCCTTGGTGAGCGCCGCCGGATCGGTGGCACTGACGGGCGGCTTCGTGCCCACGGCCACGATCGCGCGGAGCGGATTCCATCCGAGGGTGACGGCGGTGAGCACGCTGACCGCGATGACGATGACGAACCAGGCGCCGCCGCGTCCGAGGGCTTCGGCGAGATAGTACCCCGCGAACGATCCCCAGAGTCCCGCGAACGGATCGCCGCTGCCGGCCGGGACCGAGCCGAGGCGCGCGAGTCCGGCCGCGACGGGCACGATGAGCACGAGGCCGATCGGGAAGAGATCGAAATGCTGACGCGACGACTGCTCGAGACGGCCGAGCAGGCGGAGGGCGCGCACGGCGGGGATGAACGGCACGACGATCGCGGCCAGCGCGCCGACGAGGCCGAGGATGGACCAGCGGATGCAACCGCCGACGGGACCGAACGCGCCGCCGGCCGCCGTGCAGGACTCGAACGATCCGGGCGCATGACCGAAGAGGAGCGCCCCCGCGACGAAGAGCGACCCGACGAGCAGGACGATGCCCATGATCTCGCGCCGCAGCCCGGACGGAGCGGGCGCAGGCGCGGACGTGGCGGCAGGTGTGCTGGTCCGCACGGAACCGCGCGTCGCCTCAGCGGCGACGGGCTCGGGCTTCCGCGCGCGCGTGCGGCGCGGGGCGGGCGCGAGCGGCGAATCGAGCAGGAGCGGGTCTTCCTGGGGGAGCTTCCGCGGCATCGGTCTCGGGGGTGCTGGGGGACATATCCGAGACGATTCGGGTGGCCTTCGGGATACGCTTCTGCGCGCGTTGCCCGCCGACCCTATGACGCGCGGAGCCGGTTCGCACTCGCCCGCCGGGGCACGGTGTCGAACGCCCCGACACGGGCGGCGAACTCCAGGTCGGCGCCGAACCCCGCGGCGCGCAGCGTGGCCGCGTGCGGCGCCTGCTCCATCACCGTGCGCGGGTCGCGTCCGGCGCGCGCCCACTCCGCGCAGGCGCGCTCGGTGGCGACGTCGATCACGATGCCGCCGATGGCGGTCGCGATGGCACCGGCGCAGGCGACGTCCTCGAGCGCCTGCTCCCCCTCCTGGCCGCACGCGATGAGCGCGACGGGCCGGCCCGCGAGCCGCTCACCCTCGAGCGCGCGCAGCACGGCGGGCAGGTTCACGAACGCCCCGACGATGACCGCGTCGGCCTCACGGGCCGCGAGCAGGCCCTGGGTCCCGTTGGTGGTGGTCGTCACGACGCCAAGCCCCTGCACGCGGTCGGCGGTGTACTCGAGCGGCGAGTTGCCGGCATCGAACCCGGGCAGCGCGACATTGCCGCGTTCGCCGCCGAGCACGATGCCCGCGCGCCCGAGCGTCGCCGCGTGCGAGCGTGCGTCGTCGGGCGTGGCGACGGCATCGACCCACTCGGCGCCATTCGTCAGCGCGGTGACGACGACCGTCGACCACCGGAGCACATCGATCACGACGGCGGCGTGCCCCCGCAGTTCGGTCGGATTGACGTCCTGCCAACGGAGGTAGGTGCGCATGAGTACCGAACGTGCGTCGCCGGCCGGCGGTGCCCACCGCGCGCGTGAGGCGCGGTCGATCAGGGATTGCGCGGCGGGACGGCCGTGCGGCGGCCATCCTTGCGAGCGCGCAGGAGTGCGGCCGCACCAGGGCGGAGCGCGGGTCGGGTCGGCTGCGTCGCGGGACGGGTCGGCGCGGGACGCGCGGCCGCGGCGCGGCGGACGGAGTCGGCCCGCGCGACGGAATCGGCCTGCGCCTGCGCCACCACGCGCGCCACCGAATCGGCACGCGCGATCGAGTCGACCCGGGCGAGCGAGTCAGCGGTCGCGGCGGCCGCGGCGCTTGCGAGGGACGCGCGCTCGAGCGAATCGCGCAGGGCCACCGAATCGACCAGGAGGGCGGCGGGAGCCGTTGTGTCGATCGCGGAGGCCGCACCGAGTCCGAGCAGATCCGGCCGGAGGACGGCGGTCGCGCCACCCACGCCGACGAGGAGGGTGAGCGCGGCGATCAACGGCATGCGCGACCGGGATGGCGCCGGCACGCTCACCCGTGTCTCCGGCACCGCCGCGCGATCGGTACGTGAAGGACGAATGCCCGGCACGGGCGTCGTGGCCGCGAGCTGCGCGGCGCTCGCCCCCGCGCGCGCGCCGACACTCGCGCTCCCACGCGGCGGCGGCGTGACCGCGGGCCGCGTCCGCACCTGCGGGATGGGACTCAAGGGCACGTTGATCTGCGGCTGCTGCATCACGCCCGTCCGCGCCAGCTCGATGATCTGCGTCCGGACCTGCACTTCCTGCGTCGGCGAGATGGCGCCGAACGCGAGCACCGCGTCCTCGAGCGTCGCGAAGCGCTCCTCCGGCTCCTTGGCGAGCATCCGCGAGATGCAGGCCGCGATCTCGGCCGGGACCTCGGGGCGCGCCTGCCGCACGTCGGGCACCTCGTCGAACAGGTGGCCGCGCATCACCTCGGCCACGGTGTCGCCCGTGTAGGGTTGCGTCCCCGTGAGGAGTTCGTAGGCGACGATCCCCAGCGCATACTGGTCCGCCGCCGGCGAGACCGGCCGCCCGTGGAACTGCTCGGGCGACATGTAGTACGGCGTGCCGATGAGCGAGCCGGTGACGGTGAGCCCCTTCACGTCCCCCTGCTTCGCGATCCCGAAGTCGGTGACGACGAGCCAGCCGTCCTGGTCGAGCATGAAGTTCGCCGGCTTCACGTCGCGGTGGATGACACCGCGCGTGTGCGCGTAGTGCAGCGCCTTCCCCGCCGACGCGATGACGCTCTGCACGAAGGGCACCGACTGCGGCCCCTCGTCGCGGATGACGGAGTCGAGCGAGCGGCCCTCCACGAACTTCATCACGAAGTACGCGAGCTCGGGATCGTCACCGACCGCGAGGATGCCGATGATGTGCGGATGATTGAGCGCCGCGGCGACCTTGGCCTCGCGCTTGAAGCGTTCGACGTTGTCCGCCGACGTCATCAGCGCCGGCGCCATCACCTTGATCGCGACCTTCCGGTCGAGCGCGAGGTCGAGGGCGAGGAAGACGCTCGCCATCCCGCCCTGCCCCAGTTCGGCGTAGACGTCGTAGCGCCCGATCACCGCCCGGCGCAGCCGGTCGATGAGCGGTTCGGTCCCCGACGATGTCCACGTCTGCGTCATCCGATGCTCCTGAGGTGCCGATGGCCACGCGCTCCCCACATGATACAGGACGCGTGAGCGAGCGGCGAGTCCCGCGTCAGAGTTCGTCGGCGAAGCGCCGCGCGATGGCCCGGCGGTACCAGCCGGCGCACCCCCAGGAGCGAGCCCACCCGGCAGATCCGTCGCCCGCTCGGCACTGCGGACCGCCCCGGAGCCGCTCGCGCGAGGGCGTGCTGGGCGTGGAGGAAGCTGGCGAGGGCACGCCGCCGAGCGGGGCGAGCCGAGGCGCAGGACCGGTGAGCGCGGCCCGCCCCCCGCCCCCCCGCGCGCAGCCCCGTCGGCCTCGCGGTCCCGCCGACGCATCCGCCGCTCGCGAGGGCCGCGCCCGAGGGCCCGCACGCAGCCACGACAGCCCGCGGGCGACCGGCCGCCCGGCCCCCCCCCGCGCGCGGCCGCGGCGGGTCATGCGAACAGGTCGGCCCCTTCCTGCTCGAGGAACTTCGTATGGACGTCGCCCGCGACGAACTTCGGGTGATCCATGAGCGTCCCGAGGAACGGGATCGTCGTCGTCACGCCCTGGATGATGAACGTCTCGAGCGCGAGGCGCATCTTGGCGAGGGCTTCCTCGCGGTCGCGGCCGTGCACGATGAGCTTGGCGATCATCGAGTCGTAGTACGGCGGCACCGAGTAGCCCGCGTACGCGTGCGTATCGACGCGGATGCCGTTCCCGCCGGGCATGTGGAAGACCTCGATCCTCCCCGGGCTCGGCTGGAAGTTGCGCGCCGGGTCCTCGGCGTTCACGCGGCATTCGATGACGTGCCCGCGCAGTTCCGGCGTCTTGAGCTCGCGCATCGGGAGCCCGGCGGCGACGCGGATCTGCTCCTTCACGAGGTCCACGCCGGTGAGCATCTCGGTGACCGGATGCTCCACCTGGATGCGCGTGTTCATCTCCATGAAGTAGAACGACCCGTCCTGGTCGAGGAGCATCTCGATGGTGCCGGCGCCGACGTAGTCGATCGCCTTGGCCCCCTTCACCGCCGCGGCGCCCATGCGCTCGCGCAGCTCCGGCGTCATCACCGGACAGGGCGCTTCCTCGACGAGCTTCTGGTGGCGGCGCTGCACGGAGCAGTCGCGTTCGCCGAGGTGGATGACGTTGCCGTGCGTGTCGCCGAGGATCTGGAACTCGACGTGGCGCGGGCGCTCGAGGTACTTCTCGACGTAGACGGAGCCATTGCCGAAGGCGCTGAGGGCCTCGGAGCGCGCGAGCTGGAACGAGCGGGCGAAGTCGTCGATGTCGCGCGCGACGCGCATCCCCTTGCCGCCGCCGCCCGCCGAGGCCTTGATGATCACCGGGAAGCCCATCTTCTCGGCGATCGCGAGCGCCTCGTCGACATCCTCGACCGGGCCCGGCGAGCCGGGCACGACGGGCACGCCGTTGGCGATCATCGCGGCGCGGGCGGCGGACTTGTCGCCCATCGTGCGGATCTGGTGCGGCGTCGGGCCGATGAACGTGATGCCGCTCGCGGCGCAGGTCTCGGCGAACTCGGCGTTCTCGGCGAGGAAGCCGTAGCCGGGATGGATGGCGTCGGCGCCGGTGATCTCGGCGGCGGCGATCAGGCGCGGGATGCGCAGGTACGAGTCGCGCGCCGGCGCCGGTCCGATGCAGACGTCATCGTCAGCGAACCGGACGTGGAGCGACTCGCGATCCGCCTCGGAGTAGACGGCGACGGTCTCGACACCGAGTTCGCGGCAGGCGCGGATGACGCGCAGCGCGATCTCGCCGCGATTGGCGATGAGGACTTTCTTGAACACTTAGCGTGCGCCCTGGTTGACCTGGCTCCAATCGCCCTCGGACGACCCGGCGATGCCCTGCACGCGCAGGGCGAACTCGCTGGGGCTCGTCGACGCGGCGAGTGCGGATTCGTAGGAGATGACGCCCTGCTTGTACCAGTTGAGGAGCGACTGGTCGAACGACTGCATGCCGTACTGCACCGTGCCCTCGCGGATGAGTTCCGGGATCGACAGGGCCTTGGTCGCGTCGCGGATGTTCTCGGAGACGGCGGCGCTGTTGACGAGGATCTCGGTGGCCGGGATGCGCCCCGCCTTGTCGGCGCGCGGGACGAGGCGGAGGCAGATCACGGCCTGCAGCGCGGTCGAGAGCTGGAAGCGGATGTCGGCCTGCTCGTGCGGCGGATAGAACGAGAGGATGCGGTTGATCGTCTGCGTCGCGTCCATCGTGTGGAGCGTCGAGAAGACCATGTGCCCCGTGTCGGCCGCCTTGAGCGCGATCTCGAGCGTCTCGAGGTCGCGGATCTCGCCGATCATGATGATGTCGGGGTCCTGCCGGAGCACGCGGCGGAGCGCCTGGGCGAACGAGGTGGTGTCGGTCCCCACCTCGCGCTGGTTGATGTGGCACTTGATGTCGCGATGGAGGAACTCGATCGGATCCTCGATCGTGATCACGTTCGCGTGCTTGTTCTCGTTGACGTACTGGATCATCGACGCGAGCGCGGTCGACTTGCCCGATCCGGTGATGCCGGTGACGAGCACGAGACCGCGCGGGCGCATCGCGATCTCCTTCAGCACGCCCGGGAGGTTGAGCTCCTCCATGCTGAGCGCCTGGAAGGCGATCGCGCGGAAGGCGTAGGCGAGCGAGCCGCGCTGCTGGTAGACGTTCACGCGGAAGCGGCCGACGCCGGGCACGCCGATCGCGAAGTCGGCGTCCTTGGCCTCATCGAACTCGCGCCGCTGCTTGGGCGGGATGATCTGCTCGCCGATCGAGCGCAGGTCCTCGGGGCGGAGCGCCGGGAGATCCATCGCGACGAGCTCGCCGTTGAGTCGCATGGTGGGCGCGCGACCGATCTTGAGGTGCAGGTCGGACCCGCCCTGCTGGGCCATCGTCTGCAGCACGAACTTGAAGTTGTACGGCGGCGCGGCCGCGGCGCCGGCCGCGGGCGCGGCGGCGGGTGCGGCCCCTCCCGCGGGCTGCGCCACGGTCTTGCGCGGCTCAGCCATTCGCCTGCACGCGGAAGAGCACCTGGCCGTACTCCACGGGATGCGCGTCGGTCGCGTTCATCTCGACGACGGTCCCCGAGACCTCGCTCTCGATCTCGTTCATGATCTTCATCGCCTCGATGATGCAGAGGACCTGGCCCTTCTTGATCTGCTGGCCGACCGAGACGTAGGGCTTGGCGCCGGGCTCCGGCGCGCCGTAGTAGGTCCCGACCATCGGGGACTTCACGTCGGTGAGATTGCCGCCCGCGGCCGGAGCGGGTGCGGCCGCGGCGGCCACGGGGGCGGCCGCCGCCGCGGCAGGCGCAGGCGCGGGCGCGGCGGGGGCGGTGCGGCGGCGGGGGCGTACTGCATGACCCCGCGCGCGGTCGGCGTCTTGCTCAGCCGGATCCGCATGCCCTTGTCGGACGAGATCTCCATCGAGTCCACCGTGGACTCGTCGAGCATCTCGAGCAGCTTCTTGACGTACCGAAGATCGATCATTGGAGGCAGAAGTGAGTTGTGAGAGGGGGATGGATGACGGTTCCATCGCATCCGCCTTCCTGCTAGGCCCTACAACTGCAACAGCTCCCGCGTGAATCCCGTGAGGATCTCGGGGCCTTCGCTGCCGAGGACGACGTCGTCCTCGATGCGCACCCCGCCCCACCCTTCGAGATAGATCCCCGGCTCGATCGTGACGACCGCGCCGGTCGGCAGTGGCGTCTCCGCGGTCTTCGCCAACCGGGGGGCTTCATGGATCTCCAACCCGATCCCGTGCCCCAACGAGTGCCCGAAGGCGTCGCCGAAGCCAAGGCGGTCAATGTAGTCCCTCGCGAGCGCGTCGGCATCCCGGCCGCGCATTCCTGCCCGAACGAGCGCCGAAGCGCTCCCGTTGGCTTCCCGAACCGCGGTGTGGACCTCCAGCTGCCGTGCGGTCGGCGGCGCGCCGACGACGAAGGTCCGCGTGATGTCCGAGACGTACCCCGCGTGGATCGCCCCGAAGTCGAACAGGAGGAGGTCCCCCTTCGCGATCGGCTGGCGCGAGGCGCGCGCGTGCGGCAGCGCCGACCGGGCGCCGGCGGCGATGATCGTCTCGAACGCGAAGCCCTCGCTCCCGGCCGACCGCAGCTCGTGCTCGAGCCGCCCCGCCACCTCCAGCTCCGTCATCCCCGCCCGCACGTGCGGGAGCGTCGCGCCGAGCGCGTGCTCGGCGATGCGCACGGCCTCGCGGATCCGCCCGATCTCGTCCTCGTCCTTCGACTCGCGCAGCACCTCGACCAGGTTGATCGCCGGGCGCCAGAGCCAGCGCGACCCCTCGCTCGCGGCGTCGAGGAAGCGCGCGGCGTCCTGGTGCGTGACGTGCGCGCTCTCGAACGCGAGGACCTTCGTCGCCGACTGGTCGCCGAGCACCTTCCACAGCCGCGTCCAGAGGGACGAGGACTCGATGACCACGCGGACCTCCGGCGCGACCTCGGTCTTCACCTGCGTCGCGTACCGGAAGTCGGTGAGCAGCACGCACTCCGACGGCGTGACGAGCACGAGTCCGTTCGACCCGGAGAAGCCGGTCAGGTACCGGATGTTCGGGAGCGCGCTGACGAGCAGCGCGTCGAGGCCGCTCGCCGCGAGCGACTGCCGCAGGCGCGCGAGGCGCCCGGCCGACGCGCTCACGGGCGCGTCGCCCCGCCCCGTTGGAGGCGCCCGAGCGATGCCGCGTCGAAGCGCCCGCGGATGCGCAGCACCCCCGCCTCGTCATCCGCCTCCGTCGAGAGGACCTCCCCCACGCGGTGCGCCTCGGCGATGAGGCGCCCGTCGGTCATCGGCAGGAGCAGCTCGACCTCGGCACGACGCTGACGATGGCGCTCGCGGAGCAGGTCGCGCAGCGGCTCGAGCCCGGCGGGCTCGGCCGCCGACGTGAAGATCGATCCCGGCGCGAGGTTCTCGATGCGCGCCGAGAGCGCCTCGCGCACCTCGGGCAGCAGCCGGTCGGACTTGTTGAAGACGTAGACCATCGGCACGTCCTGCACGCCGAGGTCGGCGAGGACGTCATCGACGACGAGGCGCTGTTCCTCCCACGAGGGATGGCTCGCGTCGATCACATGGAGGAGCAGGTCGGCTTCGCGCACCTCCTCGAGGGTCGCGCGGAAGCTGGCGACGAGGTGGTGAGGGAGCTTGCGGATGAAGCCGACGGTGTCAGTGAGCAGCACCGACTGGTGATCCCCGAGATCGACCTCGCGCGTGAGCGGGTCGAGGGTCGCGAAGAGCCGGTCCTCGACGAAGACCTCGGAGGCCCCCGAGACGCCGCGGAGGATGGAGCTCTTGCCCGCGTTGGTGTACCCGACGAGCGAGGCGCGGAAGGCCCCGGTGCGTCCCGCGCGCTGCTGGTGCCGCGCCTTCGTGACCTCCTCGAGCCGATCCTTGAGGAGCTTGATCCGCTGGCCGACGAGGCGACGGTCGGTCTCGAGCTGCGTCTCGCCGGGACCGCGCACGCCGATGCCGCCGCGGAACTTCTCGAGGTGCGTCCACATCCGCGTCAGGCGCGGGAGCGAGTACTCGAGCTGGGCGAGTTCCACCTGCATCCGCGCCTCGGCCGAGCGGGCGCGCACCGCGAAGATGTCGAGGATGAGCTCGGCGCGATCGATGACGCGCTTGCCGAGTTCGCCCTCGAGGTTCTTGCCCTGGGCGGGCGAGAGCTCATCGTCGAAGATGACGAGCGTGGCGTCGTGCGCCACGAGCATCGACTTGAGCTCCTCCACCTTTCCGCGCCCGATGTAGGTGGACGGGTCCGGACGGTCGAGCTGCTGGGTGAGGGTGCCGACGACGAGCGCGCCCGCGGTGTCCGCGAGCCGCTCGAGTTCCTCGAGGTGTTCGGAGACGTGATGCCGCGCGTTGGTGCGCTTGATGGGCGCGCCGACGAGGATGGCGCGCTCTTGGGGCGCGGAGAGCTCGATCAGGGAGCGGATGGGAGGCGCGCGGAACGAGGGGAAGGAGCGAGGGATCAGGGAGAGGTCCCAAGCGCGAGGGCGAGGGGAAATGTAATCCCAGGGACCCGCGCCGACCTTCTCCCTTCCCTCCCCTTCGACTTCACTCTTTCACTTCCTGCCTCGACTCTCGCTCCTTCCCCTCGCTCCTCCTTGGAAGTTCACCGGAACGAGTCGAGCCGCCCCTGCCCCGAATAGGGCCGGGTGATGCTGCCGATCGGCGTGACCATCGTGAACGCGCCCGTGACGCGGTAGTCGAGGCTGCCGCGCAGCGCGAACTTCTGCATCGCCTTCTGCACGGCGGCGAAGGTGAACTCCACCGGCACCACGACCTCGGAGTGCCCGAGGTTCGACAGCGTCATGAGCCGCTCGATCTCGCCCGTCGCGATCTGCGCCGAGTCGACGAACACGGTGTAGCTGATGCTCCGGGCGTCGATGCGGTAGTCGTTCGGATTGTAGACGTCGAGGATCACGTCGAGCGAGCCGCCCTGCAGGCCGACGCCCTTCACGCGCACGTCCTTGACCTCGACGACCGGATTGGCGAACGCCTGGCGCGCGAGCGTCTTGCACCCGGCGATCGTCGCCACCGAGACCAGCGCGAGTCCCATCATCCAACGACGCATCATCCGTCCTCCGGCAGGGGAGCCTGTGCTCCCGGGTTGGTCGACTGGGCCTGCTCGTGGCGGTCGCGCAGGGCGCGCCACCACGCAAGCCGCTTCTCCACTTCCTTCTCGAATCCGAACGGGCCGGGCACGTAGAACTCGCGCGCGCGGAGCTCGTCCGGAAGGTAATCCTGCGGCACGTACGCGCCCGGCGCATCGTGCGCGTACTGATACCCGGCGCCATACCCCAGTTCCTTCATCAGGCCGGTCGGTGCGTTCCGGATGTGCAACGGCACCGCGGCCGCCGGCGTGGCGCGCGCGGCGTCGAGCGCGGCCTTCCACGCCACGTAGACGCGGTTCGACTTGGGCGCCGTCGCGAGATACACCGCCGCCTCGGCGAGGGCCAGGTCCCCCTCGGGCGAGCCGAGGAAGTGGAAGGCGTCGCGGGCCGCGATCGCGACCTCGAGCGCGCGGGGATCGGCGAGCCCCACGTCCTCGGCCGCGAAGCGCACCGTGCGGCGCGCGATGTAGAGCGGATCCTCCCCGCCCTCGATCATCCGCGCCAGCCAGTAGAGCGCGCCCTGCGGATCGGAGCCGCGCAGCGCCTTGTGGTAGGCGGAGATGAGATTGAAATGCTGCTCGCCCGACTTGTCGTAGCTCGCGACCCGCTGCTGGAGCGCGTCGGTGATGAGCCCGCGCGAGATGTGTCGTGCGCCCGACGCATCGGCGTCCGCCGCCTCGGCCAGCACCGCCGCCGCGTCGAGCACGGTCAGGGCGCGGCGCGCGTCCCCGTCGGCCTGTTCGGCGAGGAGGGCGCAGGCATCGTCCACGAGGACCAGTCCGCGACCGCCGAGTCCGCGATCGGCGTCGTCGATCGCCACGCGGAGGAGTTCGGCGATGCTCTCCGCCCCGAGCGGCTGGAGCACGAAGACGCGCATGCGCGAGAGCAACGCGCCGTTGATCTCGAAGCTCGGATTCTCCGTCGTCGCCCCGATGAGCGTGAGGAGACCGCTCTCCACGTGCGGCAGCAGGGCGTCCTGCTGTCCGCGATTGAACCGGTGGATCTCGTCGACGAAGAGCACCGTGCGCGCGCCGAGCGCGCGGCGCTGTTCCGCCTCGCCGACCAGTTCGCGGATGCGCGGCACGCCGTCGGTGACCGCGCTGAACGGCACGAACTCGCCCTCGACATGGCGCGCGACCAGGCGGGCGATGGTCGTCTTGCCCGTGCCCGGCGGCCCCCAGAGAAGGATGGATCCGGTCTCGCCGGCCTCCATGGCGACGCGGAGCGGCTTGCCCGGCCCGAGCAGGTGCGACTGCCCGACGACCTCATCGAGCGTCCGCGGGCGTAGCCGCGACGCGAGTGGGGCGCCCATGGGACGCTCGAACAGCCCCGGCGCGGTCGGTGCGCCGCGTCCGCGCGAGGGCCCGGAGCGTGCCATCGTCAGTGGCCGATGAGCGCGCGCATCCCGACGGCGATCCCGCACCCGCCGAAGAACGCGACGTTGTGGCCCCACCCCGCCTTGCCCTGGAACTCGGGGATCAGGTTGGAGGCACCCACGTACAGCGTCACGCCCGCGGAGAGGGCGAGCCCCCAGTGCTCGAGCGTCGTGCTGAGATCCGTGAGGACGACGCCGGCGAGGGTGGCGATGCCGAGCGCCGCCGCGGCCCCGAGCGCCGCCGAACGCGTGCGGCCGGCGGCGATCCAGAGCGACGCGATCGCGAGCCCCTCCGGCACCTTGTGGAGCACGATCGCCCCGAAGACGATCACCCCGAGCTCCTGACTCACCCCGAACGCACTCGCGATGGCGACGCCGTCGACGAACGTATGGAGCAACAACCCCGCGAGCGCCGATGCGCTCACGGCGCGACTCACGTGGTGGGTCTCCTCACCGAAGTGGAAGTGCCCCACCAGTGCATGCTGCGTGAGGTGCACCGCCAGGAAGCCGCCCAGGACCACCAGCGCCCCCTGCGCACCCGAGTGCGCGAGGGCCTCGGGGAGCAACCCGGTGACGGCAACGGCCACGAGGAAGCCCGCCGAGAACGCGAGGAAGAGCTCGAGCGTCCGGGGCGCCCAGCGCGGCCGCGCGGTGATCGCGACGGCCCCGACGAGGTTCCCGGCGGCCGCGAGCACGGCGTAGACGAGGGAGGACACGGGGAGGAAGATAGCCGACGCGGCAAGCCGTCAGCGAACGCGCACGAGGGCGCGGGGCCTACCGGGCGCCGGAGGGCGCCCCACCCAGCGCGCGGACGAGCCCGCGCAGCCCGAGCTCATAGCTGTCGGCACCGAACCCCGAGACGATCGCGAGGGCGCCCGGCGCGAGCCAGGAGTGCCGTCGTTCGGGCTCGCGCGCGTGGATGTTCGTGAGGTGCACCTCCACGTACGGCAGCGAGACCCCCACGAGCGCGTCGCGCAGCGCGAGGCTCGTGTGCGTCCATGCGCCCGCGTTCACGAGCGCGCCGGCCACCACGCCACGGCAGTTGTGGATCGCCTCGATCATCCGCCCCTCCTCGTTGAACTGCGAGAAGAGGAGCGTCACCCCCAGCTCGGCGCCGAGCTCCTCGAGACGCGCCTCGATCTCGCCGAGCGTGGTCGTGCCGTAGATCTGCGGCTCGCGGATCCCGAGCAGGTTGAGATTCGGCCCGTTGAGGACCGCGATCCTCACGAGGTCAGCCCCCGCAGCCAGCCCTGGAACTGGTCGAGATCGTCGTCCTCGCCCGGCTCCCCATCCTCCAGCGACGCGTCGTCGGCGCCGAGCTCGGGCGCCGCATCCGGCGCCGGCGCGGGAGCCGGCGTCGCCGCCGAGCCCTCGACCGGTGTCGAGCTCGCGAAGAACTGGTCGAAGCGAAGCTTCTCCGAGGCACGCGGCACGGTGCCGCGCGACGGCGTGGTCGCACTCGAGGAACGTGGCGTCTCCGCCGGCATGGGGGCGGACGGCCCTTCGCCGAACAGTGAATCGAGCGCGCTCCCGCCCGACGGACCCGACGTGGCCCCGACCCCGGCGAGCCGATGCGCGGCCGCCTCGTCCTCGGGCAGGACGCCAGTCCCGAAGAGCTCATCCAGCGGGCTGAGCATGCGCCCCGCCGCCGATGGTGCCGACGTGGGCTCCGCCGGCGGGGCGGCCGTCACCACGGGCGTCGCGATGGGCGTGAGCGAGCGATGCGCGAACCGCGCGAAGAACTCGCGAGCACTCGGACCGGTGGCCACCGAGTCCCGTACGGGCAAGACCGGCGCCGACCCGCGCGAGGGCGTGTCCGGCGTGCTCAGCGAGATCCCGTCGAACGAGGTCGCCTTGAGCATGGAGTTCGCGGGAGCGGGCTCCTCGATCGGCTCGGTCGACAGCGGCGTGTCGAACCCGAGGGTCTGCCGCGCCGGCCTCGGCGCCGACGGCGCTTCGACAGCGGGAAGCTCGGCCGCCACCGGCTCCGCCGGTGGCGCCTCGAGCGCGCGCAGTCGCGCCGCCAGCTCGGCGTCGCCCGGCGTCTGCGCCACGAGCTGCCGATAGACCTCGATCGCCTTCTCGGTGTGTCCCTGCTGCACGTACACCTGCGCCATCGTCTCGGTCACGAAGGTCGCCGGCGTCTCCATGCTCCGCCGCACGGCCTCGAGGTCGATCGGAACGGTCTCGGCCTCCTCGAGGCTGGGCAGGAGCGGCAGGTCGCTGACCGTCGGCGTCGCCAAGGGAGTCGGCGTGCCGAACGGCTCGAGGAGCGGCAGCCCGGCGACGGACGCGCGCGCGTCGGCGCGGGCATCGGAACGCGCGGGGGGCGCTTCCTCGATCGCCTCGGCGGGCTCCGCCGGCGACGCATCGATGTCCTCGAGTCCCGCCGGCCATGCCGGTTCCGGAGCGGCCTCGGCGACGACGGCCTCCTCGGCCGACGAGGTCAACTCGAGTTCCGTCGAGGTGTCCGCGGGCAAGTCCGCGGGCATGTCGGCGGGCGGCGGCCCGAACGGATCGTCGTGCGTGACCTCGAGCCCCATGTCGGGGATCGCCTCGAGACCCATCGGCTCGAACTCGGCCGGCTCGAGGCCCTCGACGGCAACGGACGGACGGTCGGGCGGCCGGAACTCGATCGGATCGAGCCCATCCATCGGCGCGACATCGCCGCCGGTGAACTCGGAGGCCTCGAGCCCCGCGAGCGGCGACACGTCGGCGCTGAACTCCGCCTTCTCGATGCCTTCGACTTCCGGCATCTCCGACAGCGACTCCCCCACCGGCGATGCTTCGATGAACGAGTCGAGCGTGTCGAGCTCCTCCTCGGCCGAGATTCCCAGCTCCGTCGCGGCGAAACCGTACTCGGCCGCCTCGGCGGGGAGGACGGGCTCGGGGGCCGGCGGCGGCGGAGCGGCGTCCGCGGCGGCGCCGATCTCGCCGAAGTCGAAGCTGACGTCGAGCAGCGACGCCCGCTTGACCGGCTTCGGCTGCGCCGAGACCTCGATGGTCTTGGCCGACGGGTCGACCGGCGTCGCGGCGCGCCGCGGGGTCGCCGCGCTGTCGCGGATCGGGGCCGGCGGCACGACCGGGATCGGCAGCGTCGGCGTCGGGGGAGCGGCGGGCGTGGGCGCCACGGGCGACTCGATCGCACCCATCGCCATCGCGTCGGTCGCGGTGGTGACGCGCACCGACCCCGCGACCGAGATGATGTTCGGCGCATGCGAGGCGCTCGCCGGGGCCTGCTCGGCCCCGCCGCCGACCTCGGCGAGCAGGGCGATGACCTCGTCGTTGCGGCGGTCGAACTCGAGGAGCTTCCCGTACCAGGCGCGCGCGGTCTCGGTGTCCCCGCCGAGGCGGGCGATGTCGCCGAGGTGGCGGAGGGCGATCAGGTTCTCGGGGTCGAGCCCCAGGGCGGCCTCGAAGGGCTGGCGGGCTTCGTCAAGGCGGCCGGTCTCGAACAGGCACTGCCCGTAGACGACGAGGCCATTCATGTTGCCGGGCTGCTCGCCGAGGTGCTTCTCGCAGAGCAGGATGGCCCGGTCGACGAATCCGGTCTTGCGGTACTCGTTGGCCAGCGGCGCGAAGAAGCGCCGCGGGTTCTCGTGGTACCGCTTTCGAAGTTCGTCGACGCGATTGGGTGCGGACATGCGGGGGGTCGGATGGGGATCGCGAGGCGCCGCCGCGCTCTGGCGGAAGCTATCACCCTCGCGGAGCGAGCGTCAATCAGAAGTTGGCGTCTCGCTTGATTTTACGTCGTGCGTTCCGGTAGTTTTGGAGGTTCCGTCCAACACGTCGCGAGGGGTTCGGGACCGCAGGCACTGCGGTCGGACTCCCCGCGTCTTCTTCACTACCGTCTGCTCCAGGGGTCGTGGTCCGTGCTGCAATCGATGCGGGGCATCGCCAAGTACATCTGGTTCTTCCTCTTCATCGCCTTCGTGGGCGGTTTCCTGCTGGGTGACGTGTCGGGCCTGCTCGGCCGGTCGCCGGTGACGCCGACGACGGTGGTCGCGAAGGTGAATGGCGATGAGGTGCTCTACCTCACCTGGCAGAACCTCTCCCTCCAGCTCGCGAGCGAGCAGGAACGGCGGAATGGACGCTCGCTCAACCTCGACGAGCGCCAGCAGCTCGAGGAGCAGGCCTTCAACCAGCTCGTTTCGGAGCTGCTCCTCAATCAGGAATACGAGGCGCGGGGCATCCGGGTCACGAAGCAGGAGATCCTCGACGCGGTGCTGAACTCCCCGCCGCCGGAGGTCTACCAGAACCCGAGCTTCCAGACCGACGGGCGCTTCGACCCGGCCAAGTACCAGCGCTTCATCACCTCCCCGATCGCGAAGCAGCAGGGCATCGGGGTGCAGCTCGAGAACTACTATCGGACCGAGATCCCCAAGCAGAAGCTCTTCTCGCAGCTCGTCACGGACGCGTGGGTGAGCGACGACCGCCTCTTCCGGATGTACCGCGACGAGCGGGACTCGGCGAGCGTGCAATACGTCGCGCTCCGCCCGACGCCGGAGCAGGTCACGGCGGCCGAGGTCTCGGACGCCGAGGCGCGCAAGTTCTACGAGCAGTACGATGGACGCTGGGAGCGTCCGGGGCGTGCCGTGATCTCCGTCGTGGCGCTCAGCCGGATCCCCACCGCCGCGGACACCGCCGCGGTGGCGGCCCGCCTCCGTACGCTGCGCGAGGAGATCACCAGCGGGCGGTCGACGTTCGAGGACGTCGCCAAGCGTGAGTCCGAGGACACCGTCTCCGGTCCGCAGGGCGGCGATCTGGGTCGCGGCCCCAAGGGGCGCTTCGTCCCGGACTTCGAGACGGCGGCATTCGCGCTGCGCCCGGGACAGATCTCGGAGCCGGTGAAGACCTCGTTCGGCTGGCACCTGATCCAGGCGACCGAGCGGAAGGGTGACACGCTTGCGCTCCGCCACATCCTGCTCAGCATCCGTCAGGCCGACTCGACCGCGACGGCCACCGACCGCCGGGCAGACGACCTCTCGTCGCTCGCGGGTGGCGCGACGGAGGCCGCCAAGTTCGACTCGGCCGCCAAGACGCTGGGGCTCCTCGTCACGCAGATCCCGGTGCAGCAGGGCCAGGCCGCCCAGTACGCCGGCCGGCAGGTGGGCGGGCTCGCCGGCTGGGCCTTCTCCGGCCTCGCGGTCGGGGAGACGAGCGACCTGATCGATGACGACCAGGGCTACTACCTCGTGCGCCTCGACTCGATCCAGCAGGGTGGCAAGCAGTCGTTCGAGTCCGTCCGGCAGGAGATCCTGAACGTGCTCAAGGAGCGGAAGGCCGTCGAGGGCCTCGTCGCGAAGGGCCAGGCGATCCTCGCTGACGCACGCTCGACGACCCTGGCCGCCGCCGCCGCGAAGGCGGGGCTGAACCCCGAGCTGGCTGGCCCCTTCACCCGCACCGGGTTCGTTCCCGGCCTCGGCTACTTCAATGAGGCCGTCGGTGCCGCCTTCGGGATCCCGGTCGGCTCGGTGGGCATGGCCCGGACGGACGAGTCCGTCGTCGTGCTGACGGTCACCGCGCGCACCGAGGCGTCACGCGAGAGCTTCGAGGCGCAGAAGGCGCAGCAGCGCGACCGCGTGGTGCAGGCGTTCCGCGAGCAGAAGGTGCGCACCTTCCTCGAGAACCTGCGTCGCGAGGCGAAGGTCGTGGACCGCCGCAAGGAGATCAACGCGAGCCTCCGTCGCCAGACGGTCGCCGGCACCTGATCGCGACCGCCGGTCCGGTGCGTACACGAGAAGGGGGCCCGGCGAGACGCCGGGCCCCCTTCTGCCTTCTGCCTTCTGCCTGCTTCTACAGCAACCGCTTCGGCTCCTTCGCCGGCGAGTCGTCGTGCTGGACGACCTCGCGCGTGCCGGCAGGCGGCAGCGCCTCGCGCTCGGCCGGCGCGCGATCTCGCGCTGCACGTCGTTCATGTTCTTCTTGAATTCCTTGATGCCTTTGCCGAACGAGCCGGCGATCTCGGGGATGCGCTTCGCTCCGAAGAGCAGCAGCACCACGACGAGCAGGATGATCATCTCGGTGGGACCCATGCCGAACATACTGCCTCCTTAGAACAGCGAACGCGCGATGAGATAGGCGGCGAGGACCCCGACGAGGCTCAGCAACGAGACGTCGAGCGCGATGGGCCCCACAGCGAACTTGATGATGATCAGGTCAACGGGCAAGGCGCCGATGGACGGGGTGACCCCCGTCGTCAGGAACTCCTTCACCGCCCCGGCCGGCAGGAACATGCGGCCGAACTGCGTCATGAACCCACCCAGGATGAAGCCGATGGAGAGGACGATCGCGTGGAATCCCGGCCGGTGCTTGGCCGAACCATGCGTCGCCATCAGGACCGCCGATCCATGACATACCCCAATGCATCGAAAAGGGACTGGCGGACGTCCGAGGCGGGCAGGCCACCGAGGGCCTCCTCGGCCTCCTGCGCGAACTGCTCGCCCTTCTGGCGGGCGAACTCGAGCCCGCCGGACTCCGTCACGATGCCGACGACCTCGGCGATGGCGGCGTCACTCGGGGTGGGGTCGGCGAAGAGCTTCTCGACCCGCTCACGCTGCGCGCGCGACATCAGCGGCAACGCGGCGATGAGCGGCAGCGTGACCTTGTGCTCCTTGAGGTCATTGCCGCTCGGCTTCCCCGTGACCGCCTCCTGCTCGGTGTAGTCGAGCAGGTCATCGGCGACCTGGAAGGCCATGCCCAGCCGCTCGCCGAAGCGCCGCATCTCCGCGCGGAACCGTGGGGCGCCGGCGAGGGCGCCCATCTCGCAGGCCGCGCCGACGAGCGAAGCCGTCTTGGCCCGGATGAGCGTGTAGTAGTCGGACTCGGTGAAGCTGAGCGCGTCGAACGAGGCGAGCTGGCGCAGCTCGCCGAGCGTCATCTCGTTGGAGGCCTGCGTGAAGACGCGCAGGGGCTCCATGTCCCCGAGGCGGACGAGCTCGGCGATCGCCTTGGAGAAGAGGAAGTCGCCCATGAGGACGGCGACCTGGTGGCTGAAGAGCGCGTTGATCGTGGGCTGTCCGCGCCGCAGGACCGAATGATCCACCGAGTCGTCGTGCACGACGCTGGTGAGGTGCACGAGCTCGGCGACGGCGGCCAGCGCGACCGCCCGCTCCTCGGGGGCGTCGTCGACCGCCGAGGCGAGGAGGAGCAGCGTCGGACGGAAGAGCTTGCCGCGCATGCCGCGCAGGTGCGCGTTCGCCGCTTCGACGATCGCGACGTCGGCCTGCACGATGCGCCACATCTCCTCGGGCACGCGATCGAGGCGGTCGCGGATCGGCGCCTGGATCTCGCGCAGGGCCGCGGCCACCGGGACGTGCAGGCGGGCGTCGAGGGTCACGAGAGCTTCTTCTCCACGGCGTTCAAGCGATCGCCGATGTCACGGAACTGGATGTCCACCGCGAAGACGCGCTGGTAGTGCTTCTTCGCGTCGGGGAACAGGTGCAGTTCCTCGCTGATGGTGCCAAGCAGGTACAGGACGCCGATGAGCGCGTCATCGCCGATGCCCGGCTCGGCGAGGGCGCGTTGCAGGATCGTCGCCGCCACGGGGAGCTGCCCCTTCTCGACGAAGCACTGACCGAGCGCCTCGATGGCGCGCACGCGGTTGTTCGCGCCGCGCAGCGACTTCTGGAACTCGGAGATCGCCTCGTCGAGCAGACCCATTTCCTTGTACGCGACGCCGAGGTCGTAGTGCGCCTCGTGATCCTCCTCGTCGACGTTGTCGGAGACGCCCTGCTTGAACTTGCGCAGCATGTCGGCGAAATCGGCCTGCTCGTCGCCGGTCGGCTCCTTCTCCTCCACGACCATGCGCGTGGACTTGGGCTCGTCGTCCTCGCGCAGCCAATCGCCGAGGGAGACGAAGTCGCCCTCGTCCTTCTTCGCGGCGGGCGCCGCCTTCGCGGCGGGCTTCTCGGGCGCCGCCGGGGCGGCCGGCTTCTTCATCGCGGTGGTCGAGCGGCGCGGCGGAGGTGCCGCGGCGGCCGGCTCTTCCTTGATGGTCTCGAGCGCGGCCTGCGCCCGCAGGTCGTCTGGCGCGATCTCGAGGACGCGCTGGTAGACGACGCGCGCCTTCGGGCCCTGGCCGTCCTTCAGCAACGCATCCGCGAGCTCGACGTAGGCTTCGGCCAACCGCATGCGGTCGTTGGCACGGAAGGCGAACTCGACGCGCTTCTGGTGGTACTTGATCACGCCCGGAGCGAGGCGGACGATCTCCTCCGCCACCGAGGCCGCGGTATCGAGGTCGCCCGTCGCCTCGAAGCCCGCGAGCGTCGCCTCGAGCTCGGCCACGCCGGCCTCGCGCTGCCCATCGTCGAGCAGGGCCTCGGCGTACTGGCGCCGCAGCGGCCAATCGTCGGGGGCGGACTCCACGCGCGCGTGCAGCAGCTCGACCGAGTTCGCGAGGACGGTCGAGGTCGCACGGGTCGGCGGGGCGACGACGAGCTCCTCCTCGGGCGCCATCGGCGGGAGGAGCGATTCCGGTGCGGACTCGATGAGCGACGGCTGCGACTCGACGTAGTTCGCATCCAGCGGGAGCGCATGCACGCCCTCGCTCGACTCGATCTCGAGCAGGTCGAATCCCGGCGTCGGCGACGCCTCTTCGGCGACCCCGAAGGAGCCGAAATCGGTCAGCGCAGGTGCCGGGACCTCGACGATCGGCTCCGGCTCGAGCATCGGGAGTTCGACGACGGGCGTCGAGACCGGCGTGGGCGGCACCTCTCGCCCTGCATCGGTGATCTCGAGGAGTGGGATCTCCGCCGAGGCGGCCTCGGCGATCTCGACCATCTCGACCGTCTCGACCGTCTCGACCGTGTCCGCGACATCGATCGTCTCGATCATCTCGACGACCTCGATCGACCCCGTCTTCTGCACGGTCTCGATCGGCTCGATCGTGCTCTCGTCGACCGCCGGGGCCGCGCCCTGCCCCATGTCGAGCATCGGGAGGTCGGCCGGCGGCTCATCGAGCGCGGTGGCGACGAGACCGGAGATCGATCCGCGCGGCGCGGGCGGGACCGCCCCGCTGAACGACGTCGGCTCGATGAGCAGGTCCGACGGCGCTGCGATCGGCGACTCGGGCGGCGCGGAGAGCGAGGCCGTGGTCTCGATCCTGAGCGACGGCGGCACATCAGTCTCGACCGACCCGGCGACGGACGTCGGTTCGATGACGATCGCGTTCGAGGGCGGCGTCACCGTGGGCGTCGCGACGGGCGTCACGGCCGCGGGGACGACGGCCGGTGTTGCGGCAGCGGGCTTCACCGCGGGCTTTGCTGACGGCGCCTCCATGCCCGTGTCGAGCAGGTCGAGCCCGGCGATGGCCTTGGTGACGCGCTTGATGTCAGCGGGCGCAGTGCGGATCGAGGCCCGCGTGGGCCCCGGCGCCGGATCGAGATCGAGGAAGACGAGGCCGCCCCCCTTCGACGCGCCGCCGCCCTCCTCGGACCGCGGTTCGACCGAGGGATCGATCGCCTTCATGCGCTCCACGATGCCGTCCGCATCCGCGGTGCGGCCGAGCCGCACGCACTGTGCGTACGCGACCTGCAGTTGCTCGATGGCTTCCGGCTTGCGATCCGCCTTCACGAGCTGATCGGCGAGCATGAGCCGGACGTCGTCCTGATCGGGCACGAGGTCGGCGAACTCCTTCAACGCGCGGAAGGCCTCATCGAGATTGCCGCTCTTCTGCATGCGGCTCGCGTACTCGAGGAAGTTCTGGCGCGCGTCCGCCTTGAACCCCTTCTCCGCGGAGATCTTGCCGAGCTTGTAGTACACCACCGTGCGCCCGGGCGACTGCCGCAGGATCTTGTTGCACAGGGCGATGGCCGGATTGTAGAAGCCGCCTTCCGCGTAGTGATCGACGGCGCGCTCCCAGATGGCGACAGCCTCGGGGAGGTTGCCGGCCTTCTGCAGGAGGTCGCCCACGCGGTTGTAGAGCGGGATGTCGATCGGGTCTTCTTCCCCGCTCTCATAGACTTCGATCATCTCGCGATACGTCGCGAGGGCCTTCTCCATCTGCTTCTTGGCCTCGAAGTCGGCCGCTTTCTTCTTGAGCTTGAGGATGTCGGCCATCCGGGAAAGTTACCCGCCGAACCCGTGGCGTGACAAGCGTTTGGGTACCGGGGGGCCGGGGCCTCAGGCCCCGTGCGCCGGCCGCCCCCCGACCCAGGTCCGCCGGCAGCGCTGGTCGCCGTACCAATAGGGGATCTCGCGGTGGTCGCGGACGTCGAAGAGGGCCAGGTCCGCCTGGAATCCCGGCGCGATCTGCCCGACCTCGCCGGCGAGCCCGAGGGCGGCGGCTCCGTTCACGGTGGCCGCGACGAACGCTTCCGCGACGCTCAGGCGCAGCTGGCTCACGCCGAGCGTGAGGACGAGGGGGAAGTTGACGGTCGGGCTCGTCCCCGGGTTGAAGTCCGAGGCCAAGGCGACCGCGACCCCCGCGTTGACGAGCGCACGGGCGGGCGCCTGCTTCGGGCGCCCCAGGAAGAGCATCGTGCCGGGCAGGAGCGTTGCGACCGTGCCGGACGCGGCCAGCGCGGCGATGCCGAGGTCGGAGATCGCGGCGAGGTGGTCGGCGGACGTGGCGCCGAGTTCGGCGGCGAGTTCGGCGGCGGCGCCGTTCTCGAGCTCGTCGGCGTGGAGCTTGAGCCCCATCCCTGCCCTGCGCGCGGCGGTCAGGATGCGGCGCGTCTCGTCGACCGTGTACACGCCTGGCTCGCAGAACACATCGCAGAAGCGGGCGAGCCCCTCCTTCGCCACGGCGGGGATCATCTCCTCCGTGACGAGCGCGATGTACTGCCCGCGGTCCCGCGGCGCCTCGCGATAGTCGAGCGGGACCTCATGGGCGCCGAGGAAGGTCGGCACGAGGCGCAGCGGCACCTCGGCGGCGAGTCTCCGGATGACGCGGAGCGTGGCGAGTTCGGACTCGAGGGAGAGTCCGTATCCGGATTTCACCTCGAGGGTGGTGGTCCCGTGGGCGGCGATGCGCCGGAGGCGCGTCGCGGCGAGGGAGGCGAGGTCCGCCTCGCTGCGCGTGCGGAGGTCCCGGACCGAGGAGTGGATCCCGCCGCCCCGCTTCGCGATCTCGAGGTACCCGACGCCGGCGGCGCGCATCTCCTGCTCCTCGTAGCGGGCGCGCCCGAAGATCGCGTGCGTGTGCGAGTCGACGAAGCCGGGAGTGAGGACGCCCTGCGCGCAGTCGATCACCGCCGCCGTGGGATGGGCCGCGCGCAGCTCGGCGTCCGGCGCGACCGCGAGGACCCGCCCGTCATCGCCGACCGCGACGCCGACGGCCGGTCGCACCGCGGCATCGCCCTGCTCCGCGCCGCGGCGCGCGCGCGCGGGGCCGGCGCAGGTGACGACTTCGGCGGCATTCACGAAGAGCTGGGTCATGGCGACGCGAGCAGGTCGAGGAAGCGATCGGCGCGCAGCGGGGCCTGCGCCTCGCCGCGGCAGGCATAGTAGCACTTGTCGCAGGCGATGGGGGCGTAGCCCGCGTACTCGGTCCAATGCCCATCGACCGGGAAGTCGGGGCAGCGGCGGATGCCGCCGTACGGGTCGATGTGCACCGTGTCCTGTCCCGAGAGGCAGGGTTCCTTCATCTCGCCGCGCGCGTACCGCGGGATCTGCTCCAGGTAGTGATCGGAGTTCGAGATGATGCCGCGGCGCTCGCGCTTGAAGGCGAGCAGCTCCCGCACGAGCGCCTCGAGGCGCGCCTGGTGCTCCGGGCGGAGGAGGTGCGCCGGATTGCCGTTCTTGAAGTCGGTGTACACCGAGAGGTTCACGCCGACGCGCATCGCGGCCGCATGCTGCACGAGCGGCATCACGTCATCGAGATTGTCGTCCTTGATGACGGTGTTGAAGCGCACGGTCATCCCCGCGGCGCGGATGCGCTCGGCGTTGGCGAGGATGCGCGCGGTGAGTCCGGGGATGCCGCGCGCACGGTCGTGCCGCTCGTCGAGGTAGTCGAGCGACACGGAGAACTGGCCGATCCCCGCATCCCAGAGCGAGCGCGCGCGCTCGGGGGTGAGCATCGCGCCGTGCGTGATGAGGGTCATCCACTTGTAGGCGATCGCGCGGTCGACGCCGTCGACGATCTCCTCGAGGTCCTTCCGCAGCAGCGGTTCGCCGCCGCTGAAGGTGACGATCATCGGGTCGAACGCCTTGGCGGCGTCGACGAACGATGCCAGCTCCTTCGCCTTCATCTCCGGCGACGTCTTCCAGTAGTCGCAGAAGGCACAGCTGGCATTGCAGCGCATGGTGACCTCGAACGTCACCAGGACCGGCCGCTTCCGCAGGCGGAGCCGGACGTACTTGGCGCTGAACGGCAGCAGGTGCCAGGGGCGGAACTTGGCGCTCAGCATCTCGCGATGAAGGCTGAAGGATGGAGGATGAAGGTGACCGACGATGCGCGGCGACTTTCAGCCTTCCTCCTTCAGCCTTCAGCCTCCATCAGCGACGGCAGCGTGATCCCCTGCTCCCGAGCCGTCGCCCGCGCGATCTCGTACCCGGCATCCGCATGCCGCGCGACGCCGATGCCGGGGTCGTTGGTCAGCACGCGCTGGAGACGCTCTCGCATCTCCGGCGTGCCGTCGGCGACGATCACCTGCCCCGCGTGCAGCGAGTTGCCGATGCCGACGCCGCCGCCGTGATGGAAGCTCACCCAGCTCGCCCCGCTCGCGACGTTGAGCATGGCGTTGAGGATGGCCCAGTCGGCGACGGCGTCGGACCCGTCCTTCATCGCCTCGGTCTCGCGGAAGGGGGACGCGACCGAGCCGGTGTCGAGGTGGTCGCGCCCGATCACGATGGGGGCCTTGAGCTCGCCCGTCGCCACGAGGTCATTGAGCGCGACGCCGAAGCGGGCCCGGGCACCCTGCCCCAGCCAGCAGATGCGCGCCGGGAGGCCCTGGAAGTGGATCCGCTCGCGCGCCATGGTGATCCAGCGCTTGAGATGCGCGTCGTCGGGGAACATCTCGAGGACGAGCTCGTCGGTGCGCGCGATGTCGGCCGGGTCGCCGGAGAGGGCGGCCCAGCGGAACGGGCCCTTGCCCTCGCAGAAGAGCGGACGCACGTACTCGGGGACGAAGCCGGGGATCCGGAACGCATCGGTGACGCCGGCATCGAGCGCGACGGTGCGGATGTTGTTGCCGTAGTCGAACGCGACCGCGCCGTGGTCCTGCATCGCGCGCATCGCGCGCACGTGGGCGACCACGCTCGCGGTGGCACGCGCCACGTACGCGGAGGGGTCGCTCGCGCGGAGGGCCAGCGCCTCCGCGAGCGACATCCCGTGCGGCACGTAGCCGTTGAGCATGTCATGCGCCGAGGTCTGGTCGGTGACGACATCGGGGATGATGCCCTCGGCGACCATGCGCGGGAGGACCTCGGCCGCGTTCCCGACCAGGCCGACCGAAAGGCCGCGCTTGGACGCCTGCGCCTCGCGGATCCACCGCATCGCCTCCTCGAGGTCGGACGTCATGCGGTCGCAGTATCCGGTCTCGAGGCGCTTCCGGATGCGCGTGGGATCGACATCGACCCCGAGGATCGCGGCATCGTTCATCGTCGCGGCGAGCGGCTGCGCGCCGCCCATGCCGCCGAGGCCGGCGGTGAGGACGAAGCGTCCCGCGAGCGTGCCGCCGAAGTGCTGCCGCGCGACCGCGCCGAAGGTCTCGTAGGTGCCCTGGACGATGCCCTGCGAGCCGATGTAGATCCACGAGCCGGCGGTCATCTGGCCGTACATCATCAGCCCCTTCCGTTCGAGCTCGCGGAAGTGCTCCCAGGTGGCGAACCGGCCGACGAGATTGCTGTTGGCGATGAGCACGCGCGGCGCGTGCGAGTGCGTCCGGAAGACGGCGACGGGCTTGCCGCTCTGGACGAGCAGCGTCTCGTCATGCTCGAGGTCGCGCAGCGAGCGCACGATGGCATCGAAGGCCGGCCAGTCGCGTGCCGCCTTCCCGGTACCGCCGTAGACGACGAGGTCCCCGGGGCGCTCGGCGACGTCGGGGTCGAGGTTGTTCATCAGCATGCGGAGGGCGGCTTCCTGCTGCCATCCCTTGCAGGAGATGGCGGTGCCGCGGGGGGCGCGGATGACTCTCGTCTCGGGGCTCGGCATCGTCGTCGGGAACGGGTTCGGCCTCCAATCTAGCCACCGGGGACCGAGGGAGTACCTTTGCCGCGACCTCCAGCCCGAGCCCCGCATGCGCGCGCGCCGTCCCGTCGTCCTCGTCCGCACCCTGCTCGCCACCCTCGCCACCCTCGCCTCGGCCGCCCGCGCGCAAGGGCGCGCGGAGGCGGACCTCGACGCCTACATCGCCAAGGGGATGCAGGAGTGGCACATCCCGGGACTCTCCATCGCGATCGTGAAGGACGACCGCGTGGTGTACGCCAAGGGATTCGGCGTCCGACGGCTCGGTGCCCCCGACCGCGTCGATGCGCGCACGATGTTCGGCATGATGTCGACGACCAAGGCGATGACCGCGCTCGCCGTCGCGATGCTCGTGGACTCGGGCAAGGTGGCGTGGGACGATCCGGTCACGAAGCACCTGCCCTGGTTCCAGTTGAAGGATCCCTACGTCACGCGCGAACTGCGGGTGCGCGACCTGCTGCTCCACAACAGCGGGCTCGGGAACGCCGACCTGCTGTGGGTGCGCGGGGACCTCTCCACTCGCGAGATCCTCGAGCGCGTGCGCGGCCTCGACCTCTCGTACTCGATGCGCTCGTCGTTCATCTACCAGAACGTCATGTATCAGGTCGCCGGCGAAGTGGTCGCGGCGGCGAGCGGGATGTCGTGGGAGCGCTTCATCACGACGCGCATCATGCGGCCGCTCGGCATGACGCGCTCCGAGCCCACGCTCGCGGCCGTGCTGTCCGCACGCCACGACAACGTGTCGGCCGCGCATTTCGAGATCGACGGCGCGGTGCGCGCGATCGAGGAGTCCCCGGTGGACCCGGTCCCCGCCGCCGGGTCGGCGTGGTCGACCGCGGAGGACGCCGGGCGATGGGTGCGGTTCCTCCTCGACTCGGGCCGGGTCGACGGGCGCCGCCTCGTCTCCGAGGCGGGCTTCCGCGAGTTGATGCGCCCGCAGGCATTCGTTCCGGCGGCCGAGTTCTACCCGACGGCCCGCCTGACGCGGCCCCACTGGATGACCTACGGGCTCGGCTGGTTCCAGCAGGACTATCGCGGACGGTTCGTCGCGATGCACACCGGCTCGATCGACGGCCGCACCGCGATCGTCGGCCTCATGCCGGATGAACGGCTGGGGGTGTACATCTTCGGCAACGTGGACCACGCCGAGTTCCGGCATGCCCTGATGTGGCGCGTGTTCGATGCGTATCTCGGGGGCCCGACGCGCGACTGGAGCACCGAGTTGCTCGCGCTCTACGGCGCGCAGCGCAGCGCCGGGATGCGGGCGGCGGCCGCGCGGGACTCCGCGCGCGTGCCGAACACGCAGCCGAGCCGCCCAGTGGCGGAGTACGCCGGGCGGTACCTGCACCCGGTGTACGGGGACCTCGTCGTCGCGCTCGACGCCGGCGCGCTGACCGCCCGGTTCGGTCCGGCGCCGGAGAACCGCGGCCGGCTCGAGCACTTCCATCACGACACCTTCCGCGCGAAGCTCGGGGACGGGCGTGGTGGGTGGACCTACTTCACGTTCCGGCTCGGGGCGGACGGGAAGGTCGCCGCGGTGCGGTTCGAGGACGACGCCGCGCTCGAGTTCGAGCGGAGCCGGTAGGGGCGACCGGCCCCCGCGCGGTCAGGCGAACGCGCCCTGCGAGACCGCGCGCGCGATCGCCTCGATGTCAGGCCCGAGCACCCGGTCCGCGGTCAACGCGGGGACGATGCCGCGCACGCGAGCGTAGCCGGTCTCGACGCCGACACCGCCGCGGAGCGGACGCCGGAACTCCAGGCCCTGCGCCGCGCACATCAGCTCGACGGCGAGCACGTGCTCCAGGTTGCGGACGATCCGCCGGAGCTTCGTCGCGGCCCCCATCGCCATGGGAACGACATCCTCCTTGCTCCCGTCCGTCGGGATCGAGTCGACGCTCGCCGGATGGGAGAGGATCTTGCACTCGCTCGTGATCGCGGCCGCGGTGACCTGCGCCATCATGAACCCGGAGCTGACGCCGGCGGTGGGCGTGAGGAACGGCGGCAGTCCCTCGTTGAGGTCGGGATGCACGAGCCGGTCGATCCGCCGCTCGCTCATGACGGCGAGGTTGGTCATCGCGATGGCGAGCACGTCCATCGCCATCGCGGCGGCCTGCCCGTGGAAGTTGCCACCGGAGAGCATCGTGCCGTCGTCGAACACGAGCGGATTGTCGGTCGCGGCGTTGAGCTCGCCCTGGATCAGGTGCTCGGCGAAGCGGATCGCCTCGAGCACCGGTCCATGCACCTGCGGCATGCAGCGGAGCGCGTAGGCATCCTGGACGCGCGAGTCGCCCTCGCGGTGCGACTCGCGGATCTCGCTGTCGGCAAGGAGGGTGAGCAGGAGCGCCGCCGACTCCATCTGGCCGCGCTGGCCGCGGGCCGCGTGGATGCGCGCGTCGAAGGCCGTGGGCGTACCGAGGAGCGCTTCGAGCGACATCGCGCCGGCGACGTGCGCCGCGTGCCAGCAGCGGTGGGCATGCACGAGCGCGAGCGCGCCGACGGCCGAGTGCGCCTGCGTGCCGTTGATGAGCGCGAGGCCCTCCTTGGGGCCGAGCGATGCCGGCGCGAGCCCGTGCGCCCGCAGGACCTCGGCGGCCGGGCCCGACCCGTTGGCGTGGTGCAACGTCCCTTCGCCGATGAGCCCGAGCGCGAGGTGCGCCAGCGGCGCGAGGTCGCCGCTCGCGCCGACGCTCCCCTGCTCCGGCACTTCGGGGTGGAGTCCCGCCTCGAGCATCGCGCAGAGCAGCTCCACGAGCTCGGGCCGGGCGCCACTGAATCCCTTCGCCAGGCAGTTGGCCCGCAGGAGCATCATCGCGCGGACCTCTCGCTCGGGCAGCCGAGGGCCGACACCGGCGGCATGGCTGCGCACGAGATTCACCTGCAGCTGCGCGAGCTGGTCCGGCGCGATGGCGATGTCGGAGAGCTTGCCGAAGCCGGTCGTCACGCCGTAGACGGCCTCGCCGCGCGCGGCGAGCCCCTCGACGATGCCTCGCGTGCCCTGCATCCGCACGCGCGCATCGGCGGCGAGTCGCACCGGTCGGCGGGCATCGGCGACGGAGAGCACGTCGGCCACGGTGAGCGACGTACCGTCGAGCCAGAGGGGTTCGGTCACGGGAGGCGGGCGGACGTGGGGGGACGATAGGTGGCGCGGTCGTAATCGACCTTGATCTCGGGCTGCGCCTTGAGCGAGACGAAGAACGTGAACGCGAAGTTGCCGTTGGGCGCCTGCGTGAAGCCGAAGATCGCCTTCCAGTCGTGCAGCTCGCGCTGCAGCGTCACGACCTGCGACGCGAACTCGCTGCGCTCGACGTCGTACATGGTGCTCCAGCTCGCGGCCCACTTGGGCGTGAGGTTGAAGCTGGTGCGGAAACCGACCGATGTCGTGGGGGGCACCCGGAAGTAGGTGCCGCCGGCGGGCCCCAGATCATTGGGATCCCGCGTGGAGGCATTCAGGCCGGCCTGCCGCACGCACTCGTCGTACAGGAACGTGCCGACGAGGAATCCCCGGCACTGCGTCGACGGATCGAAATCCTGCTGGCGACCGCCGACCGGCGGCCGCTGCCGGTTGGCCGACACGTTGAACGAGGCCGTGAACCCCTGCCCCGTCGGGATCTCCTGCACCATGCCGCGTGCGCGCGTGCCGGTGAGCGCACCCATGCCCTGCTGCGCGCCCATCGTCGACACCATCCCGCTGTTGAGGTCGCCGTTGCGCGGCGCGCCGCCGCCATCCGTCGGGCGGGTGGCCTCGGCGCCGAAGAGCCGGGCGACGCCGCGCACGATCGCCGAGCGGCCGTCGAGGCTGAACGACGCGCGGATCGACTCGCGATAGGGATCGAAGACCGCGGTGTCGCTGAGGTAGTTGCCCTGGAACAGCGAGTAGTCCACACCCAGGTCGAAGCCGGGCAGCAGGTCGGAGCGGAACGTGTAGCCGAACTTGTCGGTCGCGAAGCCGCTCTTGCCGGTGACGCGCTGGCGCTCGAAGTCCCACGAGAGCGCGGTGAACTGCAGCGTCAGGACCTTCACCTTCGGCCCGCCCGCGCCGCCCGCGCCACCCTGCCCCGCGCCCTGCGCCGCGCTGTCGCCGCGCGTCCGCATCTTCGCCTCGAGATTCGTGGAGAAGCCGAACGTGAGGCGATTCTGCGCGAGACTGCCGAGATAGCCGGTCGGCACCTGGTTCGTCGCCGCGAGATACTCGTCGCTCACCGTCGCGGCCGGCGAGTAGCTGTAGGTGAGCGTCGGCGTGATCGCGTGACGGAAGCGCTCCACCGGCCCGAAACCGCGGAAGAGCTTGAACAGCGTCGGCGTGACACCGAGCCCGTACGAGAGCCGCTTCGACTGCGTGACCCACGCGCCATTGGAGAGGTGGGTCCGGATGGCGAACCCGCGGGGATCGACGTTCGTCGCCGACACGCTCGGCGAGAGGTTCCACGTGCCCTGGAGGAACTGCGGCAACCCGATCGACATGTCGAAGTCGAACGACGAGTCGTAGGTCCCCGCGTAGACGCGGTCGATGCGCGCCGACGTGTCCGCCGGGTCGCGCACGGTGATGATCTGCGGGTAGTCGCGGATGGCGTTGTTGAACTTGAAGCCGCTCTGCACCTGGAAGTCGAAGACCTTGAACGGCGTGCCGAGTGAGATCGAGGTGGTGCTGGTATTCCGGCGGAGGCGGAGGGAGTCGAGCACGCCGGCCCCGCGATCGATGTAGCGATAGGCGAAGTCGCCCGTCGCATCGAGGTTGAGGCTCTGTTGCGTCGCGTACGAGAAGGTCGGGTTGAGGACGAACCACTCCCCGACCTGCAGCGGCTTGGAGGCGATGTTGAGCGAGGGAAAGGACCGGTCGACCTGGTCGCGGCCCGGGTACTGCCGCTGCGTCCCGCCGAGGTTGATGGTGAACGGTCCCTGCTGTCGCACGAGATTGAGCTGCGAGGCGATCGTCGCCACGGCGGCCATCGGATTGAAGACCGTCTGCCGCTGGATCTGCGTGCTCGTGACGTAGTTCAGGTTCGCGTTGAGGCGCGTGCGTGCGGAGAACTCCTGCGCGTGCGACCAGCTGAGCGCCGTGTTCCGGCTCCCCGAGCTCAGCGAGTTCTGCGAGACCGCGAACTGCCCGGACATGAACCGGTCGAGCCAGCGATAGCGCAGCTCGGCGTTGTAGCGCGTCCACCCGGGATCCTGCTCGGTCGCCCGCGCGCTCGACCGCCAATCCAGGCTCACCTGCGCATCGACGTAGTCGGAGATGGCGAAGTAATAGCCGATGTTCTCGACCGTCCGGCGGTACGTCGGGCTGTTGCGCACGAGCTCGGCGAAGCCGACACGCGGCGGGAGCATCCCCGACCGGCGTCCCGACCGGATATCCTGGAAGATGAAGGGCAGCCACATCACGGGGACGTCCTGCACGTGCAGGACCACCGAGCGGGCCACGAGGATGTTCCCGCTGACGCGCTTCAGTTCCCGCGCATTGAAGTGGAAGTGCGGGATGGAATCCATGCACGACGTGATCATCCCGTCGCGCCCGTAGACGATACTGCGGTCGTTCGTGGTGTCGGACGAGAAGGCCGCGCGGTGCGCCTCGACGCGCCAGTCCTCGCCGGAGTTCGCGACGGTGGAGAAGTCGCGCGTCCGCCCTTCGCGGCGCTCGACATCATAGCTGAGCTCGCGATGCCCGAGGACGTCGGAGGCCTGCGTCGGGTCGCGCATCGTGATGGTGTCGCCCTTCGCCGTCACGAGCTTGAGGCTGTCGCTGTAGGTGATCGAGTCCGCCACGAGCATCGTCGAGTCACGCTGCACGACCGCCTTGCTGCTGTCCTTGCCCACGAGGGACATCGTGCGCCCGGCGGCCGCGAAGCCGACATCCTGCGCCTGATAGCGCACGACGGTGTAGCCGGCCCGCGCCCGGAGGGCGATCATGACCGAGTCGTCCGGCGCCCAGTCGATGAGCTTCGGTCGACGGTCGACGGTGTCGCGGCGGGCGAGCTCCATCGTGTCGGTGGCCGTCACGCGCGTGAGGCGCGCGTTGTCGGGCGGCAGCCCTGGGCCCCGCTGCACCGTGGACGGCTGGCGCGTGATGGGCGGCTGCGAGGCCGGGCTCGGCTTGCGCACCTGCGCGGGCAGGGCCACGGCCGTTGCGGCCGCGCCGGCGACCAGCAGCGCGCCGCAGGCCACGACGCGCAACCTGCGGATCACGCCGAGGCCCCGCCGATCGACTCGGCCGCGGCGGCGCGACGCAGGCGCCGTTCGCGCGTCCGGTGCGTGATCCATGAGACGACGATACTGACCTCGTAGAGCGCGTAGAGCGGGACCGCCATCACCACCGTCATGGTGATGAGGTCGCCCGGCGTGATGATCGCCGAGACGACGATGCTCCCCGCCATCGCATGCCGCCGGAAGCGCGCGAGGAGACTCGGCGTCACGAGGCCGAGCGCCGTCAGCGCCATGATCACGATCGGCAGCTGCATGACGCCGCCGAAGGCGAGGCAGATCGTCACCATGAACGAGAAGTACTCGGTCGCGGTGATCATCATCTGCATCGATTCGGCCTGGAACGAGCCGAGCACGTCCAGCATCACGGGGAGCGCGAACTTCCATCCCACCCATACCCCGGTGGCGAACAGGAGGGTCGCGCCGCCGATCACCGGGAGGACGAGCTTCTTCTCGTGCTTGTGGAGCGCAGGCGAGAGGAAGGCCCAGACCTGGTACAGGATGATCGGTGCGGCGAACACCAGCCCGAACCCGAAGGCGATCTTGAGGCGGATCGTGACCGGATCCACCGGGTTCGTGTAGATGAGCCGGTGGTCGGGGAGGATCGGGAGGATCGGCGCCGCGAAATAGCCGATGATGTCGAAGGACGGTCGCAGGATGATCGCGAACGCGAGCATCATCGCGACGCCGAGCGCCCCGACAGCCCAGAGGAGCCGGTACCGCAGCTCCTCCAGGTGGTCCAGGAAGGGCATCTCGCCCGAGGGTCCGTCCGTCATCGCGGGGGGCGTGGCCGGTGGGTCCGGCGCGTGGTCAGGGCTTGCGCGTGCCGAGGAATCCCTCGGCGAGCACGGCCTCGTCGGATCGCGGATACTTCGCGACGATCTGGCGATAGAGCGCCTTCGCGTCGTCCGAGCGGCCGGTCACGCGCAGCGCGGTGGCCCGCTTGTACAGCGCGGTGGGCGCGCGGTCGGACTCGGGATACCGGTCGACCACGAGCGCGTAGACGGAGTCGGCGGACGCACCCGCACCCTCCTTCTCGTACGCCTGCCCGATCCCGAAGAGTGCGTCGGGTGCGAGGTCGGAGCGCGGGTACTGCGCGAGCAACGCTCCGAACGCTCCGCGGGCAGCGCCCCAGCGTCCACCGCGCAGCTGCTCGAGCGCGAGCTCGTTGAGCTGTGCGGGCCCGGGACTGGCGGTCGGCGCCCCGGTCGCGACGGGTGGCTTGGTCGTGTCGATCGGCTGGGCGGCCCGTTCGGTGGCGTCCGCCTCGAGCCCGGCGCGCAGTTCCTGGATGCGCTGGGCGCTCGCCCCCACGCGAGCCTCGACCGTGATGAGCTGCTGGCGGATCGCGACGAGGTCCTCTCGCACGTCCCCGCGCAGCCGCATGGTCGTGGTGTGCATGGAGCGCACGGTGTCACCCACCATGCGCAGCGCCTGCGCGATGCTCGCGAGCGTGCTGTCGATCCGGGCCTGCTGGATCGCCTCGCGCTCCTCGGCGTCGGCCCGCGCCGTGGTTGCCTCGGTGCGCACCACCTGCAGGTCCGACTGCAGGAGGCGCACGTCGTTCCGGGTCGCGAAGCACGCGCCGGCCGTCAGGATGACGGCCGGCGCGAGCAACGCGCGTCGGATCAGGGTCATTCCTGCGGCAGGCGGATCGTCTCGCCGCCGACGATGATCTCGAACTCGTCGCGACGGTTCCTCGCCCACGACTCCTCGCCCGAGCCCATCGCGGCCGGACGCTCCTCGCCGAAGCTCACCACGTCGATGCGGTCGGCGGCGATGCCCTGATCGACCAAGTAGCGCTTCGCCGACGCGGCACGGCGCTGGCCGAGCGCGACGTTGTACTCGTCCGAGCCGCGGTCGTCGGCATGGCCGGCGATGCGGATGCGGACGTTCGCATTGGTGCGGAGCAGCGGGAGCTTGGCATCGAGGAGCGCGCGCGCCTCGGTGCTCAGCTCCGACTTGTCGAGGTCGAAGTAGATCGCGGTGGCGAAGGCGGCCTTGGCGGCGTCGACGGCGGCGCGAGCGGCCGCCTCGGCGCGGGCGCGGGCTTCCGCCTCCGCACGGGCGCGCGCCTCGGCGTCGGCGCGGGCACGAGCCTCGGCCTCTGCGCGCGCGCGGGCCGCGGCTTCCGCTTCAGCCCGGGCACGGGCGGCCGCATCGATCGAATCCTGGTTGACGACCGGGGCCGGCGGGGCCGGCGGGGCCTTCGGCGTGCAGGCCGCGCCGGCGGCGGTGACCGCGAGCGCGATGAGGAGGGCGGGACGGAGCTTCATGGTGGGGACCCTGAGTGAAGGAAACAGTGGCGCGCCCGATCAGCGCGCGATGGAAAGCCGTGGCGACCACGCCGCCATTCGTGAGGCCGATCCGCTCGTCAGCTGACGCAGACGTCCGGACTCGGTGTCCAGCACCCACAACTGCTTGCTGCCCGTGCGGGACGACGTGAAGACGAGGTGGCGGGCATCCGGCGCCCACGAGGGATCCTCGTTGATCCCGTCGATCGTGTGCTGTTTCACCGCACGGTCCCGCAGGCCGATCGTCGCGATCTGGAAGCGCCCTTCGATCTGCGTGGAGAACGCGACGAAGCGGCCATCCGGCGACCACGAGGGGTCGGCGCGATAGAGCTGGTCCCCGAATCCCGAGGTCGTCAGCAGTTCGGGGTTCGCTCCGTCGCTGTCGGTAATATATAGCTGTTGCGGCCCCAACCGGGATGTCGTGAAGACAATCCGCTTCCCGTCCGGCGCGAACGTCGGTTGCGAGTTGGTGGTGCCCCGCCCGACCGTCACCCGGAACGGCGCCTCGCTCGCATCGAGCGGCACGAGGAAGATGTCGGTCCCGTCCTCGCCGCTCGCGAAGGCGAGCTGCTTCCCGTCCGGGGAGAAGGAGGGCGAGACGTTGGTGCCGCGGTCACGGACGAACCGGCGCGCGCTCCCGCTCGCGAGGTCCCGCACGACCACGCGGGTCCCGTCATCGAGCATCTCGGTGTAGCCGACCGTCGTGCCGTTCGGATGCCAGACCGGGCCGAGCGCGCTCCCCACTCCGGGGACGGGCGCCGCATTGGCCCCGTCGGAATCGACCGACCAGAGGGTCCCGCCGCGCACGAATGCGACGCGCGTCGAGGCGACGCCACGGACGCCGGTCACCCACCGCTCGACCTCGTCGCTCGCCTCGTGCAGCGAGCGGCGCCACTCCGCGGAGTTGGGCGCGCCACGCAGCGGGAAGTCGACCGTGTTGAGGACCCGCCCTGCGGCGACCTCGTGAAGCACCGTGTGGAGCCCCCCCGCGGTGTTCAGGGTGAGCTGCAGCACGGCCGCGGCCCCGAGGCGCGCGTAGAGCGGATAGTTGAGCTTGCCGCTGGGCGTCGCCCCGGAGTCCGGCGCGATGACCGAGATGCGGTCCCCGAAATCGAGATCGCGGGTGATGATCGCCCGGATGGAGTCGGCATGCGGCCCGCGGAGCGGGAGTACGTAGAGGCCAGGGCGCGTGCCCGGCGCATAGGTCAGCCCGATGCGCACCCCCTGGGCCGGCTCCTGGGCGCGAATCGGCGCGGGGAGCAGGGCGGCAACGGTCGCGAGACCGAGGAGAAGACGTCGAGGATGGATCACACGATCGGGCTGGAGTCGTTCGGTCATCGCAGGCGTGCGGGGTCGAAGCTGAAGGAGATCGGGAGGATGTCTTCCGTGAACCCCGAGGGGAGCGGACCGAAGGCCGCCTTGGCCGCCTCGACCGCGCCTTCCGCCTCGAGGTCGAAGGCGAAGTTCCCGCTCCGGGTCACGAACCGGAACCCGGTCACGCTGCCGTCGCGCCGGATCATGAAGAAGACCTCGGCCTTCAGCGCGCCGGGATTGCGCGGCTTGAAGTTGAGGGCGACCTGACGGACGATGTTCTGAAGATACCCCGGGAACGGGAATTCGATCCCCTCAGTGCGCACCGTGGCGACGTCGGTGCCGGCGCCGCCGGTCTCACCACCGCCCGCCGTCGGCGCCTTCGTCACGTCGACGCGCGCGGGAGCCTTCGTGATGTTGGTCGTCGCGCGGACCGGCGCTTTCGCCTGCTTGGTCGGCGGCTTGATCGGCGCGACCTTCTCGGCGGCATTCGTCTCCGCGCGAGGCGGGGCCTTCGTCTCGGTCGGCGGCGTGGAAGCTTCGGTCTCGCGGACCAGGCCGACCGCGCGCTCGCCCGCCGGGGCGGCGACGAGGTCGACGCGATACATGGGCGGCACATCGCGCGCCGGTCCGGCCTTGTAGAGGACGAAGCCCGCGATGACGATCACGTGGAGCAGGACGGAGAGCGCGAGCGGTCCGCCGAGCCCGGGTGCGCGGCGGGACGCCGTGCTCACCGGTCGATCTCCTCTGGCTCGGTCACGAGCCCGATGTTCCCGATGCCCGCCGCACGCATGAGCGCCAGGACCTCGACGGCGCGACCATAATCGGCGCGCCGGTCGGCGCGGAAGTAGATGCCGTCGCGGCCCGCCTTGGCGGCGAGCGTGCGGATGGTCCCGCGGAACTCCGAGAGCGAGAGCTGGGTCTCGTCGACGTAGATCCGCCCGTCGCGCGTGACGGTCACGGTCATCGAGCTCTTCGCGTTGAGCGGCCGCGCCTCGGCGCGCGGCAACGAGACGTCGACCCCGCCCTGCATCATGGGCGCGGTGATCATGAAGATGATCATGAGGAGCATCATCACGTCGATGAGCGACACGACGTTGATCTCCGCGTTCAGCGGGGTCCGCTCCCCGCGGCCGCGGCGGCGCATGCTAGATCCGTCCCTCGCGCGCCATGAGCGCGATCACCTCGGAGCCGAAGCCCTCGAGCTGGCCGTCGAAGCGGTTGAGCCGCGCGGCGAAGATGTTGTAGCCGAAGTAGGCGGGGATGGCGACCGCGAGCGCGAACGCCGTCGCGATGAGCGCCTCGGCGACCCCGGGAGCGACGGCGGCGAGATTGCCCGAACCGCCACGCGCCACGCCGAGGAAGGCGGTGATCACGCCCAGCACGGTGCCGAGCAGGCCGAGCAGCGGGCTCACGGAGCCGACCATCGCGAGGAACGGCACGTAGGTGCCGAGCGCGTCCCGCTCCTCGTTGGTCTCCGCATCCAGCACGAGTCGCAGCGCCTGGACCTGCGATGCGGACAGCGTGGCCGGGGCGCCGCTGCCGTCGCTGACCGTGCGCGTCTCGGTGAGGAACTGGAGGGCGCGATCGAGCACGCGCGTGTGTGCACTGGGCTGCGAGCGTCGCGCGAGCGAGGCCGCGGCGTCGAGGCGCGAGGCGGCGCGGAACTCCTTCATGAACGCCGCGGCCGACCGCTCGACGCGCCGGAAGATCATCCACTTGGAGAGCATGACCGCCCAGGAGGCGAGCGAGAGCAGCGCGAGCACGACCAGCACCGCCTTCGTGACCGCGGAGGCCGTCAGGACGAGTTCGAGCGGCGACGACGGGACGGCGGCGGCGAGTTGGAAGAACATCAGCGCTTGGAGAACCAGTCGTAGGTGCGGCGGAGCCCTTCCTGGAGGCCGACCTGCGGCTGCCAGCCGAGCCCCGCCTTCGCCTTCTCGATACTCACGCAGGAGCGCCGCTGTTCCCCGGCGCGCGCGGGCGCGTGGTCGAAGGGGACCGTCTTGCCGGCCGCGGCCATCAGGGTCGTCGCGAGCTCGACCACCGAGGTCTCGACGCCGGTACCGAGGTTGAAGGCACGGGCATCGACCTTCCCCGCCGGGATGCCGACATGGTTCGCCGCGAGCACGTGGGCGCGGGCGACGTCGCCGACGAAGACGTAGTCACGCGTCTGGCCACCATCGCCGAAGACGGTGAGCGCCTTGCCGTCGATGACGCGCTGGCAGAAGATCGCGACCACTCCGGCCTCGCCGTGCGGATCCTGGCGGGGGCCGTAGACGTTCGCGAACCGCAGCGCGATGTAGTCGAGCTTGTGGATGCGCGCGTAGTACGCGAGGTAGAGCTCGGTCGCGAACTTCGCGATGCCGTACGGCGATTCCGGATCCTTCGCGTAGTCCTCGAGATTCGGCGGCTGCACGAAGTCGCCGTACACGGCGCCGCCGGTGGACGCGAAGATCATGCGCGTCTTCCGGCCGCTCGCGTGGATCGCGCTCATGATGTTCACCGAGCCGCCGATGTTGACGTCGACATCGAAGGCGGGGTCGCTGACGCTCTTCCGCACGTCGATCTGCGCCGCGAGATGGCAGACGAGGTCGAAGCGCCCCTCGCGGATGGTCGCCGCGGTCTCCGGCGAGCGGATGTCGGTCTCGACGAAGGTCGCCGCCGCGGGGACCTGCTGCCGCTTGCCGCTCGAGAGGTTGTCGAGCACGGTGACGGACCAGCCGTCGGCGATCAATGCGTCGGCGACGGTGGAGCCGATGAAGCCGGCTCCACCGGTGATGAGTGCGCGTCGTTCAGTCATGACCGGAAGTTAGGGGGTCCTGCGCGACGGCCGTAGCCGTCAGGGCATCTTCGCCGTGACGCGCGCCGCCATGCCCGGGGCGACCACGCCTTCGGTCTGCCCGATCACGATCGCGCTCGCGCCCCAGGTCGTCACGCGCGTCACCTGCACCACCGCGATCTCCTGCGGCGCGCGCGGCACGCCCTGCGCATCCGGGCCCTGCTCCACCTGCACGCTCACCTGGTCGCCCGGCACGAGGCCGTCGCTCGCCCCGGCGGCGAGGATCAGGTGCTGGCCGGTCGTGGCGAAGACCGTCTCGCCCTGCAGGTAGAGCACGGTGGTGCGGAGTCCGAACTCGACGCGCGCCGGGTTCACGTTGGCGGGCATCTGGAGCTCGTCGAGCGGGAGCAGGCCCTGCCCGGCGTACACGTCCTCGTACTTGGTGAGGAGGATCGCCTCGGCCTGCCCGTTCTGCGGCGTCGACATCAGGCGGAAGACGCCGGTCGGGATGATCACCTGGCCTTCGCCGGCGAGCTGCGGGCCATAGCGGAAGGCGATGTACTCCTCGTTCACCGCGCCGGGCGCATTGCTCGGCACGGCGATGGACACGCGCTCGTAGATCTGCACGGGGCGCTCGAACCGCGTTGGCGCGACCGTCTGTGCCTGGACCGCGGCGCCGACCTTTCCGGCGCCTGTCACGCCCGCCGCGTCCCACAGGAACGGCGCACGGAGGTAGTCACCGCGACGGACCGCCTGCGGGCGGGCCCGCAGCACCAGCGACTCGCGGGCGCCGCGGACGACACGGAAGCGCTCCGGATTGAAGATCGTCATGGACGGCGCCGGTCCGGAGGGCTGCGGCGTCATCGGGGCGGGCTCGGCACCCGGGGCAGCGGGCATCGCCGGCGCGACCGGGGTCACGCCGCCAGCCGTGGTGTCGGCCGGCGTCCCCGGTGAGGCCGCGACGTCGCCCGTGATGATGATGACCTGATCGGGGTAGATGAGGTCAGGGTCGGCGATGGTCGCCGTGTTGCGGCGATAGATCTCCGGCCACTTGAACGGGTCGCCGAGATACTGCCGGGCGATGTCCCACAGGGTGTCGCCCTTCTTGACCGTATGGGTCTGCGGCGCGCCCTGCGCCAGCAAGGGGAGCGGCGTCAGCACGAGGCCGGCCAGCGCGATCGTCGAGACGAGGCGGGAGCGAGACATGGGACCGTGGGCAGGAGAAGGAACTGCGGATACGGATAGACCCCTGACTCGGCGCGCCGAGGTCAGGGTCTCGGAAAGTGACGAACGAGGCCACGCCGGGGAAACGCCCCGGGGGCCCAGCATATCGCCCCACCGGTCCCGGCGCCATTATCCGGATGCCACGGCCCCCTACAGGAGACCCCCCGTGCCCAGCTCCAGGCTCCCCCGACACGCCCCGGTCGCTCGCCTGCTCCTGCGGCTGCGAGGGGCGCAGCTCGCGCTCCTGATGGGACTCGGGATGATCGGCCGGCCCGCCCTGTCCCAACCGCCCGCGGCGGCGATCCTGGTAGGCACGGTGGTCGCGGATTCGACCAAGCAGCCGGTCGCCGGCGCCGAGATCCTGATCCCCTCGGCGAGCCTGCGCGCCGTGACCGATTCCGCAGGCCGCTTCCGGATCACGGGGATCCCCTCGGGACGCCGCGGCCTCCGGGTCAACAAGATCGGCTTCGCCCCGCTCCGGACTGCGGTCGAGTTCTCGACGGGCGACACGGTCGAGATGGAGATCGGCCTGACCGTGTCGTTCGAGGAGATGGCGGCGGTGGAGATCGTGGAGGCGCAGAACCCCTCCCGCCTGACCGAGTTCGAGCGCCGTCGGGCGAGCCGCACCGGCGACTACCTCACGAACGAGGACATCGTGCATCGGAGCCGCGGCCGCCTGTCCGAGGCCCTCCAGACGCTCGGCGGCGTCAACTTCATGACGGGTGGCTCGGGCGGCACGTACCTGGTGGGCGCTCGCGGCTCCGGCGGCCGCCGAGGCACCTGCTTCACGGCGGTGATGCTGGACGGCGTCTGGGTGTACGACGGTGACCGGACGCAGCAGCCGTTCAACGTGAACAGCATCAACCCGGTGGACGTCGCGGCCGTGGAGTACTATCGCGGCCTGTCGAACACGCCCGTCGAACTGCAGGGCACCCGCAACTCATGTGGGGCGCTAGTGATCTGGACGAAGTACTGAGGAAGGCAGAAGGGAGAAGGCGGAAGGCGGATGGCGTTCCGGACGTTTCTGCCCTCTGCCTTCTTCCTTCCGCCATCTCTCAGAACGGCAGATCGTCGTCGCCGTCCATCGCCGCCGGGAACTCCTCGAAGCCCTCGCTGGCGCCCGCGGACTTGCCGCTGCTCGCCGCACGAGCCGGACGGGAACCGCCGTCGAAGCCGCCCTCGCCGCCGCGACCGCCGCCGAGGAGGAGGATCTCCCGGACGTTGATCTCCGTGATGTAGCGGGTCTGCTTGTCCTTGTCCTCGTACTGGCGGTACTCGATCGCGCCCTCGACGAAGATCTTGTCGCCCTTCTTCACGTAGCGCTCGATGATGTCGGCGAGGCCGCTGCCCTTGCCGCCGCCGTTCCAGGCGACGCACTTGTGCCACTCGGTCTTCTCCTGCTTCTCGCCCGACGCCGACGTCCACTGTCGGCCCGTCGCCACCGAGAACTGCGCGACCTTCTTCCCCGTCGACGTGGTGCGGATCTCGGGATCGGCCCCGAGGTTCCCGATCAACGTCACCTTGTTCAAGCTGCGGCTCACAGTGCCTCCTGGAATGGGTCAAGTCCGCGCGCACACCATACCGGGCACTGCCGGCCGAGCTCGCATCGGAATCTTCCCGGGGAAAACTAATCGTCGCCGAGGTCCACCGCCCGGGGACGCCGCATCACGACCGCGTCCTCGGTGGGCTTCCGATAGTAGCCCTTGCGCCGCCCCGCCGCGGTGAAGCCACGGCTCCGGTACAGCCCCTGCGCGGGGGCGTTCGAGTCGCGCACCTCGAGGTAGATCGTCGCGCCCCCGCGTGAATCGAGGTCGTCCAGGAGGTGATCGAGCAACCGCTTCGCGACCCCCGTGCCCCGGTGCTCCGGAGCGACCGCGAGGTTCGCGAGCTCCGCTTCGTCCCCGACCGCCCAGGCGACCGAATAGCCGACGAGACGTCCGTCGCGCTCGGCGACCGTCGTCAGCACATGATCCTGGCCGAGCATGCTGCGGAACGCATCGGCCGTCCACGGGTCGCTGAAGGCGATGCGTTCGATCGAAAGGATCGCCGGCAGATCCGCGAGCGTCGCCGGGCGCACCGCGCAATCATCGGGCGAGTCGCCGTTCACGTCGCGTGGCGCTCGGCCACGAGCGGACGGCCGTGCGCCGCCTCCCACTTCACCTGCGCCTCGGCGAGGCGCCCGTAGACCGGCTCCCATGCCGGCAGGTCCACCACGCCGAGCGCCTCGAGGAGCGCGCCGCACCGCGCGACGCCGCGCGCGTGTGGAGCGCAGGCGAGCCCCTCGTCCGGACCGATGCGCGTGGCCGCGCACGCTGTCGCGCGCTCCGGGAGCGCGGCGACCTCGAGGAGCCCCAGCGGTTCGTGCGCCGCGACCGCTCCCGCCTCGTCGAGCGTGACGAGCGCGACATAGCGCTCCCCGCGCAGCGCGTCGAGCGTCGCGAGGTACCGACCGGCGCCGAGGGCGGCGGGCGCGCCGCCCGGGATGAGGACGAGCGATGGGACGCCGACGAGCGGGATCCCCGTCCCCTCGCAGAGCCCCTTCGCCACGGCCCCGACGACGCGCAGCGCGGTGAAGCTGCCCGGTCCCGCTCCCGCGACCACGCGCGCGAGGTCGTGGACCGCGCACCCCGCCGCGGAGAGCGTCTCGAGCACCGCGGGGAAGAATCGTTCTTCCGTCGCGCTCCGCATCTCGACCTCCCGCTCGGCGATGACGACGCCATCACGCAGCACGGCGATGGTGCCGGGGCCGGCCGCGGCGTCGAGCGCGAGCGTGAGTCCGGTCCTCACCATGAGAGGCGCCGAATCTCCGGCCGGTCCGGCACATGCTCGAGGTGAAGCGCCAGATGCCCGGCCGGCAGTTGGCCGAGCGCCCGCTCCGGCCACTCGACCATCACGAGGGCGCGCTTGATGCGGAGGATGTCATCCCACCCGATGCGCGGGAGGTCCTGCGGTCCCTCGAGGCGGTAGAGGTCGAGGTGGAAGACATGGCCCTTGGCGGACAGGTACTCGCGGACGATCCCGTACGACTGGCTCGTGACCGGCTCGAGCGCCCCCTGCGAGCGGGCGATGGCGCGCACGAGCGTCGTCTTGCCCGCCCCGAGTTCGCCCGAGAACGCGATCAGCAGCGGGTAGGTGATCGTGCGGCCGAGCCGTTCACCCCACGCGACGAGTTCCGGCTCCGTGACTTCAACGACGGGCACGACCCGTCCTCCCCGCGCCGTCGCCCATCGCCGCCTTCAGGTCGAAGAGCTCGTCCCGGAGGCGTGCCGCCGTCTCGAAATCGAGGTCCTTGGCGGCCGTGCGCATCTCCTCCTCGAGCCGCGCGACGAGCGCCGGCAGGTCGTCGGTCCCCCAGGCCTTCTGCGCCTCGGCGACCTTCTTCTGCTTCTTGCCGCGCGAGCGATCGGCGTCCCGGGCCTCGGTCCCGTCGCGCGCGTCGGCGATGCGCGACATGACGCGCACCTGGTCATGACTCTTGATGACGCCGGCCGGCGTGATACCGTGCTCGACGTTGTGCGCCTCCTGGGTCCGGCGGCGCCGGTCCGTCTCGTCGAGGCAGCGCCGCATGGAGCCGGTGATGCGGTCGGCATAGAAGATCGCGCGTCCCTCGACGTGGCGCGCCGCGCGCCCCACCGTCTGGATGAGCGACCGATCCGAGCGGAGGAATCCCTCCTGGTCGGCATCCAGGATCGCGACGAGCGACACCTCGGGGAGGTCGAGTCCCTCGCGCAACAGGTTGATGCCGATGAGGACGTCGAACTCGCCGAGCCGCAGCCCGCGGACGATCTCCATCCGCTCGATCGCGTCGATGTCCGCATGCATGTACCGCACGCGCACGCCCACCTGCGCCAGATAGTCCGTGAGATCCTCGGCCATCCGCTTCGTGAGCGTCGTGACGAGCACGCGCTCGCCGCGGCGCTCGCGGAGGCGGATCTCGTGCAGCAGGTCGTCGACCTGCCCCTTCACCGGGCGGATCTCGATCACCGGGTCGAGGAGGCCCGTCGGGCGGATCACCTGCTCGACGACGACGCCCTCGGAGAGCTTGAGCTCGAGGTCACCCGGCGTCGCGCTCACGTTGATCGCGCGCGGCGTGAGCGAGAGGAACTCGTCGAACATCAGCGGCCGGTTGTCGAGGGCGCTCGGCAGCCGGAATCCGTACTCGACGAGCGTCGTCTTGCGGGCGCGGTCGCCGTTGAACATCCCGCCGATCTGCGGGAGCGTGACGTGCGACTCGTCGACGACGACGAGGAAGTCGTCGGGGAAGTAGTCGAAGAGGCAGGCCGGTCGCGCGCCGGGCTGGCGGCCGGCGAGCACTCGCGAGTAGTTCTCGATGCCCGGGCAGGTGCCGATCTCGAGCATCATCTCGATGTCGAAGTTCGTGCGCGACTCGAGCCGCTGCGCCTCGAGGAGCTTGTTCGCGGCCTTGAGCGCGGCGAGCCGTTCGACGAGCTCGGCGCGGATCTCCTTCACCGCACGCTCCAGCGAGGGGCGCGTCGTCACGAAGTGCTTCGCCGGATACACCGCCGTGCGCGGCAGGCTCGCGATCGCCTTCCCCGTGAGCGGGTCGATCTTGGTGATGCGCTCGATCTCGTCGCCGAACATCTCGACGCGGACCGCCTGCTCCTCGTACGCGGGATAGATCTCGACCGTATCCCCGCGCACGCGGAAGGTGCCGCGATCGAACGCGACGTCGTTGCGCCCGTACTGGATGCGTACGAGCGCCTTGAGGATGTCGTCGCGGGCGATGGTCTGCCCCACCTGCAGCGTGACCATCGAGGCCCGGTACGTCTCCGGGTCGCCGAGGCCGTAGATCGCCGAGACCGTGGCGACGATGATGACGTCCTCGCGCTCCATCAGCGACGAGGTCGCGCGGAGACGCAGGCGGTCGATGTCCTCGTTGATCGAGGCGTCCTTCTCGATGTACGTGTCGGACGACGGCACGTAGGCTTCGGGCTGGTAATAGTCGTAGTACGAGATGAAGTACTCGACCGCGTTCTGCGGGAAGAACCCCTTGAGCTCGCCGTAGAGCTGCGCGGCGAGCGTCTTGTTGTGGGAGAGCACCAGCGTCGGCTTCCCGTGGGCGGCGATGACGTTGGCGACCGTCATCGTCTTGCCCGAGCCGGTCACCCCGAGCAGCGTCTGGAACCGATCCCCGCGCACGAGCCCCGCCGAGAGTTCGGCGATCGCGCGCGGCTGGTCCCCCGCCGGCTCGAACGGGGCGACGAGCTGGAACGGCACCCGGTCAGCCACCCATCCCCGGCATCAGCGGGCGCTGCCACGGGATGCCGGCGAGCAGGAGCAGCAGCGCGACGGCCGTGAAGACGAGCAGCTTCCGGTGCTTCGCCGCGTCGTCCTTCGCGTTCTTCGCGACGATGCTGCCGACGGTCGCGACGACGACCGCGATCACCATCAGCGTCGGATGCTCGGCGATGAAGAAGCGCGTTCCGGCATCCTTCATGGTGGCCGCCATGTCGCCCATCGCCTGCTGCACGAGCGGCGAGACCACGAAGAGCAGGAGCCCGAGGATAAGCTGGAGATGGAGCGAGGCCATGAAGGCGACGCCGACGCGGCGCGCGGGCGCATAGTCGCGGTCCCCCTTCAGGCCGCCGGCCGCCTTGACGATGGCGAGGATACCGGCGACGAGGACGACCCAGCGGAGGGCGTTGTGCGTGTGGAGCAGTGCGGGATGCATGACGGAGGGGAGAGAGGGAACGGAATCTAGCCTTCTTCCGCGCTGAGGCGTTCTCGGCGCGCGACCTCGGAGACGCCCTTCACGCGGCGCGCCGCCTTGATGATCTTCTCGAGATGCGCGAGGTTCTCGACCTCGACGAGCGCAGAGCCGGCGACGCGTCCGTCGGTCGTCTTGAGTTCGAGCGACCGGATGTCGGTCCCCGTGCCGCTGACCGCCGCCGCCAGGTCCGCGTAGAGGCCGCGGCGGTCGTTGCCCTCGATCGCGAGCCGGATCACGAAGCGCTCGCCCGCGCTCTCCTGCCAGTCGATCTCGAGCCGACGCTCCGGCTCGTGGACCAGGTGCAGGAGATTGGGACAGTCCTGGCGATGGATGCTCACGCCGCGCCCGCGGGTGACGTATCCGACCACCGTGTCGCCCGGCACCGGCTGGCAGCACTGCGCGTAGCGCACCATGAGGCCGTCGGCGCCCTGGATGCGGAGCCCCTTCGACGTGCCCGGGCGCCGCATGCGGTCGATGAGGCGCTCGAGCGCGCTCGGCTTGAGCGCCTGCTCCTGCGCCTCGTCCAGCTCGGGGTAGATGGCCTTGAGCAGCTGGGTGACCGTGATGTCCCCCTGCCCGATGCTCGCGTGGACGTGGTCGAGGTCAGTGAGCGCGAGCGCCTGCGCCCCGCGCTGCAACTCGGCGTCCGTGAGCTTGGCATGGCGACGGCGGCGCAACTCGCGGTCGAGGATCTCCTGTCCCACCGCCACGAACGTCTTGTGCTCCTCGTTGCGCAACCACTGCCGGATCCTATGCCGCGCGCGACCGGTGCGCACGTGCGCGAGCCAGTCGCGGCTCGGCCGGGCGTTGGGTGACCGGATGATCTCGATCGTCTCCGAGTTCCGGAGCTCGCGCGAGAGCGGGACGATGCGGCCGTTCACGCGGGCGCCCTGCGTGTGCAGCCCGACCTGCGTGTGCACCGCGAAGGCGAAGTCGATCGGCGTCGCACCCTTCGGCAGCTGGATCACGTCGCCGTTGGGCGTGAAGACGAAGATCTCGTCCTGATAGAGGTCGAGCTTGAGGAACTCGAGGAACTGGTCCGGCGTCTCGGCGTCGAGCTGCAGCTCGAGCACCTGGCGGAACCAGGAGAGATGTCGGTCCAGGTCGTGCTTCCCGCCCTTCTCGCCCTCCTTGTACAGCCAGTGCGCCGCGATGCCGTACTCGGCGGTGCGATGCATCTCGCGCGTCCGGATCTGGATCTCGAAGAGCGTCCCGCGCGGCCCGAACACCGTGGTGTGGAGCGACTGGTAGCCGTTCGACTTCGGCGAGGCGATGTAGTCCTTGATGCGCTCCTGGAGCGGCGTCCAGGCGCCATGGATCACACCGAGGGCGTGGTAGCACTCGGGGACGTTCTCGACGAGCACGCGGATGGCGTACAGGTCGTAGATCTCGTCGTACGGCTTGTCGCGCTTCTGCATCTTCTTGTGGATCGACCAGAGATGCTTCGGCCGCCCGCCGACCTCGTGGAGGATGACCCCCGCCTCGCGGAGCTTCAGCTCGAGCGGCCCGATCATCTCGGCGATGAGGGCGTCGCGGTCCGCCCGCTTGTTCGCGATGAGCTTCGCGAGGTTGCGGTACTCCTCTGGCTCGAGCCACTTGAACGACAGGTCCTCCAGCTCCGCCTTCATCGAGGCGAGGCCGAACCGGTGCGCCATCGGCGCGTAGAGGTCGCGCGTCTCGAGCGCGATGCGCTGCCGCTTCTCCTCCGGCATCCACTCGAGCGTCCGCATGTTGTGCAGGCGGTCGGCGAGCTTCACGAGGATCACGCGCGCGTCCTTGGCGACCGAGAGCAGCAGCTTGCGGTAGCTCTCGACCTGCCGCTCCTCGCGCGAGGCCATCGGCAGGTGGCCGATCTTGGTCAGGCCGTCGACGATCTGCGCGATCTCGCGCCCGAACTCACGCTCCACGTCCTCGACCGTGAAGGCGGTGTCCTCGACGACGTCGTGGATGAGCCCGCTCGCGACGGTCACGCTGTCGAGCTGGAGGTCGGCGAGGATCTTGGCGACCTCGACACAATGCGTGACGTAGGGATCGCCGTTCCGCCGTGTCTGGCCCGTGTGCGCCTTCTCCGAGAACCGGTAGGCGCGCGCGAGCAACTCCGTGTCGAGCCGCTCGGGGAGCGCCTCGACGGAGAGGTCCCAGCCGGGGATGATTTCGGTGAGGACGGGGGCGCTCAGGCGGGACTCCAGGGTTCGGGCGGGCCAGGGACGGCACGCGGCACCTTGGATATATCCGCCGATGCAGGGGAAGGGTCAAGTCGGCGTTCCGCTTGGGGTTGGGCCGGTGCCCGGCCCCACGCCCTAGACCCGTTCCGCCGTGTTCCTTCCCCCTTCTCCCGTGTCCCCTACAACAACCCCGCCTCGGCGAACGACACGAAGCGTCCCCGTCCGATGACCAGGTGGTCCTGGATCGGGATATCGAGCAGCCGCCCGGCCGCCACCAGCTGCGCGGTGATCGCCCGGTCATCGGGGCTCGGCGTCGGGTCGCCTGAGGGGTGGTTGTGCACCAGCACCAAACTGGCCGCCCGCTCGGCGATCGCCTCCCGGAAGACCTCGCGCGGGTGCACCAGGGAGGAGTTGAGGATCCCGCGACTCACCAGGATGTCCCGCTCCAGCCGGTGCTGCGCGTCGAGCACGGCAACGTGGAACTCCTCGACGGTGAGCCCCTCGAGCCGCGGCGCGTAGTACCGCCAGACATCCCGCGGCCCGCGCATGGGCTCCCCTTCATCCGCCCCCTCCGCGGCCAGTCGGCGCCCCAGCTCGAGCGCCGCGTGGATCGCCAACGCGCGCACCTCCCCGAGGCCGGGGACCTCCGTCAGCGCCGCGATGGGGATCTGGCCGAGCCGGCGGAGCGACCCGCCCGCCCGGTGGATGACGTCGGCCGCGAGGTCGGTCGAGGTCCGACCGGTCGTCGCGACGCCGAGGAGGAGGCCGAGCAGCTCGCTCGTGGTGAGCGAGGCGGCACCGAGCGCGCGGAGGCGCTCACGCGGGCGATCGGCGGGAGGGAGGTCGAGGACGGAGGGCACGCGGAGAGGATACCGCCGCCCGACGTCCGGCCCCTCATCGAAACGCCGCGCGCCGGTCCGTTCGTGCTTGATTCCGCCTTCAGCCTTCCAGGCTCTGCCCTCGTCGCGCAGCGCGCCTACGGCGCGCTACGCGCCATGGCACTTCTTGAACTTCTTCCCGCTCCCGCACGGACACGGATCGTTCCGGCCCACGTTCGTGAAGTCGAGGTTCCCGTTGGCCGTGCCCGCCGCCAGGTTCGAGACCCCGCGTCCCGCACCGACCACCTTCGGTTCCGGCCGCGGCGGCTCCGGGGGTGAATCGGCTGCCCGCGTCGGTGCGACATCCTCGGCCACGCCGAGTGCATTGAACCGCTTCTGCATCGGCGGGAGGACGCTCGTCGGCGGCGGCGGGGCGGGCCGCGGCTCGTCGAACACGAGCTGCACCTTCAGGAACCGCTCCGTGAAGGTGTGCTGGATGTCCGTCATCAGGTCCTCGAACATCTTGTACGCATCCTGCTTGTACTCGACGAGCGGGTCCTTCTGGCCCCACGAGCGGTAGCCGATCGCCGCGCGCAGCTGGTCGAGGTCATACAGGTGGTCCTTCCACTTCTCGTCGAGCACGTTGAGCATGACGAGCGAGAGGAGGCGCGGGGCGAAGTCGCCGAGCGTGACGAACTTCCGCTGGTACGCCTCGAGCGCCGCCGCGGTGGCGAGTGACTGTGCGGCCAGGACCGACGCCGGGCGGTCGCGCGCCTCGTCGAACGCGTCGACCGCGACGAGGTAATGCATCATCAGGTCCTGCCGCAGCAGCCCGAGATCCCAGTCCTCCGGCGTCTCGGCGGTCGCGAGGGTGGTCTCCACGCGACGGGCGATGGCCGCGTTCACCATCTTCTCGGCCTCGCCCTTCAACTCCTCGCCGCCCTCGAGCGCGAACGAGCGGAGCGAGTAGATGACCTCGCGCTGCTGGTTCATCACGTCATCGTAGTCGAGCAGCCGCTTGCGCGACTGGAAGTTCTGGAGCTCGACCCGCTTCTGCGCCTGCTCGATCGACCGCGTGATGAGCGGGTGCGTGAGCACCTCGCCCTCCTGGGCGCCCATCGAGTCCATCAACCGCGCGATGCGGTCGGACCCGAAGAGGCGCATGAGGTCATCCTCGAGCGAGAGATAGAACTGCGAGGAGCCCGGGTCGCCCTGGCGACCGGCGCGGCCGCGGAGCTGACGGTCGATGCGCCGCGACTCGTGGCGCTCGGAGCCGATGATGTGCAGCCCGCCGATCTCGGAGACGCTCACGTCCTTGCCGTCGGCATCCTTCACGACCGACGGCTTCGACGTCCGCACCCCCTCGCCCAGCTTGATGTCGGTGCCGCGGCCGGCCATGTTCGTCGCGATCGTGATCGCGCCGTGCTGACCGGCGAGCGCGACGATCTCCGCCTCGCGCTGGTGGTACTTCGCGTTGAGCACGTTGTGCGGCAGGCCGGCGCGCTGGAAGAGGCGCGAAAGCGTCTCCGACGCCTCGACGCTGGTCGTGCCGACGAGCACGGGGAAGCCGAGCTCGTGGAGGCGGCGCGTCTCCTCGAGGATGCCGTTGTACTTCTCGCGTCGCGTCTTGTAGACGAGGTCCTGCCGGTCGTCGCGGATCGCCGGCTTGTTGGTCGGGATGACCGCAACCTCGAGGCCGTAGATCTGGAAGAACTCCGTCTCCTCGGTCTCGGCCGTGCCGGTCATGCCGGCGAGCTTCTCGTAGAGGCGGAAGTAGTTCTGGATGGTGATCGTCGCGAGCGTCTGCGTCTCGCCGCGCACGACCACGCCCTCCTTCGCCTCGACCGCCTGGTGCAAGCCCTCGCTCCACCGCCGTCCCGGCATCGTGCGGCCGGTGAACTCGTCGACGATGAGGACCTGCCCTTCCTGCACCACGTAGTTCACGTCCTTCTCGAACAGGGCGTGCGCGCGCAGGAGCTGGTGGATGATGTTCAGCTTCTCCGACTTGATCGCGTACTCGACTTCCATCGTCCGGCGCGCCTCGAGCTTCGCCGCCGGATCCATGACGTGGTCGCGGTCGATGCGCCCCATCTCCGTCGCGATGTCGGGGAGCACGAACTGGTCGTGCTTGTCCGGCGAGAGGAAGTCGACGCCGCGGTCGGTGAGGTGCACCGACTGCCCCTTCTCGTCGAGCACGAAGAGCAGCAGCTCCTCGATCTCGCGGAACTCCTGCTTCCCCGCCGGCAGCTTGCGGTCGGCGAGGTGCTGGAGCTCCTTCTGCTGGATCAGCTGCTTGACGCCCGTCTCCTGCATCACCTTCAGCAGCCGCTTGTTCTTCGGGCTGCCCATCCGCGCCTGGTAGAACGCGAGCCCGGCCTCCTCGGTCTGGCCGGCCTCGAGCGCGCGCTCCCCCTTCCCGACGAGGTCGTTCACCAGCTCGGTCTGCTTGCGCACGAGGCGCGCGACGTTCGTGTTGTGCTCGGCGTAGGCGACGTCCCCGTCGTTCCCCACCGGGCCGGAGATGATGAGCGGCGTGCGGGCCTCGTCCACCAGCACCGAGTCCACCTCGTCGACGATCGCGAAGACGTGCGGGCGCTGCACCCGCTGCTCGAGCGAGACCACCATGTTGTCGCGCAGGTAGTCGAAGCCGAACTCGTTGTTCGTGCCGTACGTGATGTCGCAGAGGTACGCCGCGCGGCGTTCCGGGGTGCCCGGCTCCGTGTCGTCGAGGCAGCCGACGGTGAGGCCGAGCCAGCGGTAGAGGTGCCCCATCCACTGCGAGTCGCGCCGCGCGAGGTAGTTGTTGACCGTGACGAGGTGCGCCCCGCGCCCGGGGAGGGCGTTGAGGTACAGCGGGAGCGTCGCGACGAGCGTCTTGCCCTCGCCCGTCGCCATCTCGGCGATCTTCCCCAGGTGCAGCTGGATGCCGCCGACGAGCTGGACGTCATAGTGGACCATGTCCCACGTCATCTCGCGGCCGATCACCGACACCGGCGTGCCGACGAGGCGGCGCGCCGCCTCGCGCACCGTCGCGAAGGCTTCGGGCAGGAGCTCATCGAGCACCTCGCCGACGAGCGCGCGGTACTCGGCCTCCACGCCCCCCTGCCCGTCGGGGCCCGCGAGCTCGGCATCGAGCGCATCGCGCGCCGAAGGCTCGGTCGCGGCATGCTTCTGCGCCTTGAGCTCCTCGATCCGCGCGCGGAGCACCGCCGTCCGCTCCTCGATGGTCGCGCGGAAGCGGGCGGTCTGCCCCTGCAGGTCCGCGTCCGACAGGTCGCGGAGCCGGGCATAGTGCCCGTTGATGTCGTCCACGATGGGCTGGACCCGGCGCTGCTCACGCTCGTGCCGCGTCCCGAAGACCGCCCCGATCAGCTTCTTCAGCATCCGAAGTTCACTCGTTGGTGGTGCGATACAGGCCATGCGCCGCGATGTACGCGGCAATGTCATCCGTGACGAATCCCCGCAACGACGATCCGGCGCGCGCCCGCGCGCGGACCTCCGTGGCCGAGATGTCGATCCGCCGCGTGGTCACCCGCTCCACGTGGACTCCCGCGGGCAACGGCGCCCCCGGTTCGTGCCCATCTCCGCGCGTCAGGACGACGATCCGCGCCAGTGCGGCGATCCCGGCCGGATCGCGCCAGTGCGCGAGGGTCGCTGCCGTGTCCTCGCCCATGAGGAACGTGAGCTCGGCCGCGGGATGCGCCGCCCGGTAGGACCGGACGGTGTCGATCGAGAAAGATAACCCCTCGCGGGACAGCTCGACGGGATCGACCGACAGGCGGGGATCGCTCCCGGCCAGCAGCCGCGTCATGGCCAACCGATGCTCCGGGGCGGTGATCTCGGCGCCGGCCTTGAGTGGCTGACGCCGGGCCGGGATGAGCACCACCCGGTCGAGCGCGAGTCGCTCCAGCGCCGTGTAGGCGAGGAAGAGGTGACCGACGTGCGGCGGATCGAATGTCCCGCCGAGCAACCCGATGCGCTCGCCCACGCCGTGCCTACGGGCGGCGCGCTGCGCCCGTCGCCGCGCTATCGGGTCTGCCGGTCGGGCTCACCTTGCACGCGGCCAGGACCTCGGGGTGGGTCGGGTAGGCGGCCCGGAGCGCGTCACAGACCTCCGCCGCGTCCTCCTTGTAGTCGAGCGCGGGCAGCCGGTAGATCTCGACCATGCGAAGCATCGCCTGCCGCGCCTTGTCGGTCTCCGGGAAGTTCTTCACGACGTCCTTGAAGAAGATGATCGCGGAGTCGTAGGCCTTCCGTCGGGTGTAGTGGACCCCGGTCTCGTAGTCCTTCGATGCGAACATCTCGTCGAGGCGCCGCAACTCCCGGTTCGCCGAGTCGACGAGTCCCGACTGCGGATAGACGCCGACGAGGAGCCGGTACTGCGTCTGCGCGAGCAGGCCGTACTGCGGATCGAGGCTCGCCCGACGCCAGAGCCCGCCGTACGAGCGCCCGGACATCAGGAGGGCATCGTCGGCGAGCGTGTCGTCCGGCACCGTTTCGCTCAGCCGGATGAAGGCCTGGGCCGCGAGGAGGCGCTCGTCACGCTTGAGCCGCGACCAGCCGAGGTACCAATGCGCCAGCGGGAGCAGCGTGTCCCGCGTGGGGAGGTCGAGCGTCAGGCGCTCGAAAGCCGTCGCGGCATCGGCGTACTTCCCCGCCCGGTACTTCTGCATGCCGGCCGAGTAGAGCGCCGCGGACGTGGAGTAGTCGCGGACGTTGAAGGAACCGAAGCAGGCGCCGGCCGTGACGGCGAGCGCGAGGACGAGCAGGACGGGACGTCGCATCAGGTCGGGGGCTGCATCCGCGCGGACCCTTCGAGACCGCGGAAGTATTCGATGGTCCGCGCGAGGCCCTCGCGCAGCTGGATCGTGGGCTCCCACCCGAGCACGGTGCGTGCGCGGGTGATGTCGGGCTTGCGGACCTTGGGATCGTCCGTGGGCAGCGGGTGCGAGGTGATAACCGAGGACGACCCCGTGAGTTCCACCACGAGCTCGGCCAGCTGACGGACGGTGAACTCGTTCGGGTTGCCGATGTTGACCGGCATCCCCTCCTCGCTCCGGAAGAGCCGGTAGATGCCCTCGACCTCGTCCTCGACGTAGCAGAACGAGCGGGTCTGGCTGCCGTCCCCGTACACCGAGAGCGGCTGGCCATGGAGCGCCTGAACGATGAAGTTCGAGACCACGCGCCCGTCGCCCGGCCGCATGCGCGGACCGTACGTATTGAAGATCCGCACGATCCGCGTGTCGACACCCTGCGCCCGATGGTACGCCATCGTCATCGCCTCGGCGAAGCGCTTCGCCTCGTCGTAGCAGCCGCGCGGACCGATCGGGTTCACGTTCCCCCAGTACGCCTCGGTCTGCGGGTGCTCGAGCGGGTCGCCGTAGACCTCTGACGTCGAGGCGAGCAGGAAGCGGGCCTTCTTCGCGAGGGCGATGCCCAGCGCGTTGTGCGTTCCCAGCGAACCGACCTTCAGCGTCTGGATCGGCATCTCGAGATAGTCGACCGGGCTCGCCGGAGAGGCGAAATGGAGCACGCCGTCCAGCGGACCCGCGACGTACGTGTATTCGGAGATGTTGTGGCGCACGAACGAGAATCGCTCGTGCCCCATCAGGTGCGCGATGTTATCCGGATGGCCGGTCAGGAAGTTGTCGAGCCCGACGACCGAATGCCCGTCCCGGAGGAAGCGATCCGCGAGGTGCGAACCCAGGAAGCCCGCGACCCCCGTGACGAGGACCCTCACTCGCGTCCCCGGCCGATGGAGCGGTACGTGAAACCGAGCGCCCGCATCTTCTCGGGATCGTACAGGTTGCGGCCATCGACGACCACCGGCGAGGCCAGCGCGGAACGGATGCGAGAGAAGTCAGGGAAACGGTACGCGTTCCAGTCCGTGACGATCACGAGGGCGTCAGCACCGTCGAGCGCCTCATAGTTGCCGGACGCGTAGGTGATGCGCGCGCCGAGGCGTCGCTCCGCCTCGTGCATCGCAGCCGGATCGTGCGCGACGACCGTCGCGCCCGCCTCGAGCAACGCGTCGATGAGCGGGAGCGACGGTGACTCGCGCATGTCGTCGGTGTTGGCCTTGAACGCCAGGCCCCAAAGGGCGATGCGCTTCCCCTGCACCGACCCGCCGAGCGCGTCGCGGACCTTCCCGAACAGCCGATGCTTCTGCAGGTCGTTCGCATCCTCGACCGCGCGCAGCACCTGCATCGGCGCCCCACGCTCCTCGGAGGTGCGCATGAGGGCCTTGACGTCCTTCGGGAAGCACGAGCCACCGTAGCCGGGCCCGGGGAAGAGGAACGCGGGGCCGATGCGCGAGTCCGACCCGATCCCCTTGCGCACGAGGTCGACGTTGGCGCCGACGCGCTCACAGAGGTTCGCGATCTCGTTCATGAACGAGATGCGCGTCGCGAGCATCGCGTTCGCCGCGTACTTGGTCATCTCCGCCGAGGGGATGTCCATGAAGATGATGGGCTTCCCCGTCCGGACGAACGGCGCGTAGAGCTCGTCCATCCGGGCGCGCGCGAACGGCGTCTCGACGCCGATCACCACGCGATCCGGCTTCATGAAGTCCTCGACCGCCGCCCCTTCCTTGAGGAACTCGGGGTTCGAGCACATGTGGAAGGGGACCTTGATGAGCGGCGCCACGACGGCGGCGACCTTCTCGGCGGTCCCGACCGGCACCGTCGACTTCGTCACGATGACCAGCTCGCGGGTCGCATGCCGACCGATCGCGTCCGCCACGGCGAGCACGTGCTTGAGGTCCGCCGAACCATCCTCGTCCGGCGGCGTGCCGACGGCGATGAAGACGACTTCCGCCGAGGCGATCGCCGACGGGATGTCGGTCGTGAAGACCAGCCGTCCCGCCGCCTGGTTGCGCTCGACGTACTCCTCGAGCCCCGGCTCGTAGATCGGCAGCTGGTTCCGCTTCAGGCCATCGATCTTGCCGATATCGACGTCCGCGCAGACCACGTCATTGCCCGTCTCGGCCAGGCAGGCGCCGACGACGAGCCCGACGTACCCGGTCCCGACGACGGTGATCCTCACGCGGAGGCTCCCGCCGGGCGCGAGGACGTGAGCGCGACCACGCGCGCCTTCCCCGGCCGAACCTTGGCCATCGCGTTGCGCGCATCGACCACGAGCGAACATCGATCGACGACACGCTGGTAATCCACCGCCTTGTGGTCCGTCACCACGACCGCCACGTCGACGCTGTCCAGCAAGGCGTCGGAGAAGGCCACGCCGTGCATCTCATGCCCGTCCTCGCGGAACGAGGGCACATGCGGATCGTGATAGACGACGTGCGCGCCGCGCTCCTCGAGCAGACGCATCACGTCGAGCGCGGGGCTCTCGCGCATGTCGTCGATGTCGCGCTTGTACGCGACCCCGAGCACGAGGACCTTGCTCCCCTTCACCGACTTCCGGTCGTCATTGAGCGCCCATGCGATCTTCTCGACGACGTAGTCGGGCATCGCCGAGTTGACCTCGCTCGCGAGGTCGATGAAGCGCGTCTTGTAGTTGAGCGACCGCATCTTCCACGCGAGGTAGTGCGGGTCGAGCGGGATGCAGTGCCCGCCGATGCCGGGGCCCGGCGTGAACTTCATGAAGCCGAAGGGCTTGGTGGCCGCCGCATCGATCACCTCCCACACGTCCACGCCGAGGCGGTCGCAGACGATCGCCATCTCGTTCACGAGCCCGATGTTCACCGAGCGGAAGGTGTTCTCGAGCAGCTTCACGAGCTCGGCCGCCTCCGGCGACGACACCGGCACGACGGTGTCGATCGTCGACGAGTAGAACGCGGTCGCGACGGCGTTGCAGGCCGGCGTGATCCCGCCGACGACCTTGGGCGTGTTCTTCGTGTGGTAGACGGGGTTCCCGGGGTCCACACGCTCTGGGCTGAACGCGAGGAAGACATCCTCACCCACCACGAGGCCGCGCTCCTCGAGTCGCGGCTGCAGCAGTTCGCGGGTCGTGCCGGGGTAGGTCGTGCTCTCGAGGACGATCAGCATCCCCTTGTGCGCGTGCGCCGCGACCGTCGCCGAAGCCGAGAGGACGTAGGACATGTCCGGATCACGTGTCTTCGCGAGCGGCGTGGGCACGGCGATCGAGACCGTATGCGCCTTCGCGAGCAACGCGGCGTCGGTGGTCGCGACGAACTTGCCCGACTTCACGTGGCGCGCGACCTGTTCCGCCGGCACGTCCTGGATGTGCGACTCGCCGCGCATCAGGAGCGCGCAGACGCGCTCGCTCACGTCATACCCGATCACGGTGAACCCGGCCTCGCACAGCTCGACCGCGAGCGGAAGGCCGACGTAGCCGAGCCCGATCACCGAGCTGACGGCGGTGCGATCCTTGATCTTCTGGAGGAGTTCCTGCTGGGTGGTCATGTCCGCGGGGATGGGGTGCAGTTCACTTGCCGAAGAAGGAGCGCACGGCGGCCACGACCTCGTCCAGCTGGGCGCGCGTGAGTTCCGGGAAGACGGGGAGCGAGACCACTTCCTTCGACGCCTGCTCGGCCTCGGGGCAGGTCCCTTCCTTGTAGCCGAGATAGGCAAAGCAGGGCTGCAGGTGGAGCGGCAATGGATAGTACACCGAGTGCCCGATCCCCTTCGCCTTCAGGTGGTCCTTGAGCGCGTCGCGACGGTCGACGCGGACGGTGTACTGATTGAAGATCGACTCGTTCGCCGGGTCGATGAACGGGGTCGTCAGGTCGGCGATGTCCGCGAAGGCCGCATCGTAGTAGGCGGCGTTGTCGCGGCGCTTGGCACTCCACGCGGCGAGATGCGGGAGCTTGGCCGAGAGCACCACCGCCTGGAGAGCGTCGAGGCGGGAGTTGTATCCGACCTCCTCATGCAGGTACGTCTGGACCGACCCGTGCGTGCGGATCCGCATCAGGCGCTTGAAGATCGTCTCGTCCTGCGTGACCATCATGCCGCCGTCCCCGTACCCGCCGAGGTTCTTCGACGGGAAGAACGAGAAGGTGCCGATGGTCGCGGCCTCACCGGCCATGCGCCACTCGCCGTCGATCTTCCGGCGCGCCCCGATGCTCTGCGCGGCGTCCTCGATGATCGGCATCGACGGCAACAGGCGCCGGATCTCCTCGAGCGGGGCCATCTGACCGAAGAGGTCGACGGGGATCACGGCCTTCGTGCGGGAGGTCACCGCCGCGGCTGCGAGGTCGGCGCGGATGTTGAACGTCTTCGGGTCGATGTCGACGAACACCGGCGTCGCGCCGACGTTGTGGATCGTCCCCGCCGTCGCGAAGAACGTGAACGGCGACGTCACTACCTCGTCGCCGCGCCCGATGTCGAGGGCGCGCATGGCGATCAGGATGGCATCGGTGCCGTTGGCGCAGCCGACCGCGTACTTGGTGCGGGAGAGGCCGGCGACCTCGCATTCGAAGCTCGAGACGGCGGCCCCGAGGATGAAGACCTGTTCGTCGACGACCTGCAGCATCCGGTCGACGACCTCGTTCCGGATCGTGGCGTGCTGCGCCTTCAGGTCGAGAAGCGGGACGGCCATGGCAATCGGGGCTCTAGGGAGTGGTTGAACGACGGAAGTGCAAGTCGCGCAAGGAGTTGAAGTTCGTCAGACGGGCACCGAAGGTCAACGGCACGCGGTGTCAGACCCGCGCGACAAGGGGGAGCGGGACCTCGCGTCCGGTCTTCGCGGACTCGTAGATCCCCAGGATGAGTTCGAGCGACTTGCGCCCCGCCCGACCGTCCGTCTCCGGCGCAGCCTGCCCGCGCAGCACCTTCAGGACGTTCCGGTAGTAGGGCTCATGGCCGAAGCCGTACACCGAGGTCGGGTTCGTGTTCGCGGACTCCACGAGCTTGTCGTCATCGTCGTAGTCCGCGAACTGCCAGTGCTCGATCCGATTCACCGCCGTCCCGCCGATCTTCACGGTCCCGCGTTCACCGAGCAGCGTGATGGATCCCTCGAGGTTCTTCGGGAAGGTCAGCATCGTCACCTCGAGCACACCGATCGCACCGTTGCGGAACTTCAGGACCGCCGCCCCGGAATCCTCGGCCTCGATCCGTCGCGCCATCGTCGCGGTCTTGGCCATCACGCTTTCCACGGGGCCCATGAACCACTGCACGAGGTCGACGTAGTGGGAGGCCTGATTCATGAACGCCCCACCGTCGAACTCCCACGTCCCGCGCCACTTGGCCTGATCGTAGTACTCCTGCGGGCGGGCCCAGCGGACCGTCGCGTTGATCATGAAGAGTCGCCCGAACCGCCCCTTGTCGAGGGCGCGCTTGAGCAGCTGCACCGTCGAGTTGAGCCGGTTCTGCTTCACGACGAACAGGTGGACGCCGGCATCGTCGCACGCCTTGACGAGTTCGTCCGCGGCGGAGAGCGAGATCGCCATCGGCTTCTCCGAAACGACATGCTTCCCCGCGCGCGCGGCCAGGGCGCCGTGCTGGGGATGCATGCCGGAGGGCGTCGCGATGGTCACGATGTCCGACGGCGCCCCGGCCAGCATCTGCTCGACCGACGTGAACCAGGGGACGTTCCATCGCTCGCCAGCGGCACGCGCACGCTCCTCGACAACGTCGGAGACCGCCGAGAGGGAGAGCCCGTCGATCCGTTCCAGCGCCTCGAAGTGGTTCTGGCTGATGCGGCCGCACCCGGCGACCGCCACACGGAAGTTCCGTTCTGCCGTCATCGATCCGCCTCGGCGGTGGGACGGATCCCGCCGTCCGCGGACTCATACGTGGACCCGCACGCCGTGCATCGGAGCGGCGCCGTCCCCGAGGGCAGCTTCACGCCGCAGGCACACATCCAACCGGTCCGGCGCGCGGGGACCCCGGTCATCAGTGCATACGCCGGAACATCCTTCGTCACCACGGCGCCCGCGCCGATGAAGCAGTACGCCCCGAGCGTGCTGCCGCACACGACCGTCGCATTCGCGCCGATGCTCGCCCCGCGTCGCACCAGCGTCCGCCGATACTCGTCCTTCCGGCTCACGTGGCTCCGCGGGTTCACGACGTTCGTGAACACCATCGAGGGTCCGCAGAACACATCGTCCTCGAGCTCGACGCCCTCGTAGATCGAGACGTTGTTCTGGATCTTCACGTTGTCGCCGATCCGAGTCCCGTTCATCACGACGACGTTCTGCCCGAGCGAGCAGCGTGCGCCGATCACCGCGCCGCCGAGGACATGGCAGAAGTGCCAGACCCGCGTCCCGTCGCCGATCACGGCACCCTCGTCGACGTACGCCGATTCGTGCACCACCGGCCCGGTCACGCGAGCGTCTCCTGCCACTCCTGCAGCGACCGCACCGAGAGCGGCTCCGACCGGAACGCGAGGATCGCATCCGCCGCCGCGCTCGCCCCCGACAGCGTCGTCGTGTAGGGGATCCGGTTCGCGATCGCCGCCTGGCGCAACGTGTAGTCGTCCTTCTGCGACTCCTTCCCCAGCGGCGTGTTGATCAGGAGCTTGACCTCGCCGTTCACGATCAGGTCGATCGCATGCGGACGGCCCTCGCTCACCTTGAACACGCGCTGCGACGGGATCCCGACCTCGCCGAGGTGACGCCCCGTCCCCTGCGTGGTGAAGATCCCGAAGCCCATGTCGTGGAACCGACGCGCGATCGGCACCGCCCCCGCCCGGTCGTGCTGGTTCACGGTGATCATCACCTTCCCCTCCGCCGGCAGTCCGTTCCCCGCCGCCAGCTGCGCCTTCCCGAAGGCGATCCCGAACGACTCGGCGATGCCCATCACCTCGCCCGTCGATCGCATCTCAGGGCCGAGGATCGGGTCGAACTCGCGGAACTTCGAGAAGGGGAACACCGCTTCCTTCACCGAGACGAACGGGGCGATGATCTCCGCGGTGTAGCCCAGATCGACGAGCTTCTCCCCGAGCATCACGCGCGCCGCCAGCGAGGCGAGCGGCTTCCCGATCGTCTTCGAGACGAAGGGCACCGTCCGCGACCCGCGCGGGTTCACCTCGATCACGTACACGACGCCGTCCTTCACCGCGTACTGGACGTTGATCAACCCCACCACGCCGAGCGCCTTCGCGAACGAGACGGTGTGGGCCCGCATGATGTCCTGGTGCTCCTTCGTGATCCGGTACGGCGGGAGGACGCACGCCGAGTCGCCCGAATGGATGCCCGCATCCTCGATGTGCTGCATCACGCCGCCGATCACCACCGTCTCGCCATCCGACAGCGCATCGACGTCCGCCTCGAACGCATCCTCGAGGAACATGTCGACGAGCACCGGCCGCTCCTCCGAGACGCGCACGGCGCGTACGAAGTAGTCCCGCAACGTCGGCTCGTCGTACACGATCTCCATCGCCCGGCCGCCGAGCACGTAGCTCGGGCGCACCAGCACCGGATAGCCGATGCGGTTCGCGATCACCACCGCCTCCTCGACGCTCGTCGCGGTCCCGTTGGGCGGCTGGGTCACGCCGAGCTCGCGCGCGAGCTTCTCGAACCGCTTGCGGTCCTCGGCGATGTCGATCGCCTCCGGGCTGGTGCCAAGGATCGGCACGCCCGCGGCCTCGAGCGGCTTCACGAGCTTGAGTGGCGTCTGGCCGCCGAGCTGCACGATCACGCCCACCGGCTGCTCGCGCTCCACGATCTCGAGCACATGCTCGAACGTGAGGGGCTCGAAGTACAGCTTGTCCGAGGTATCGTAATCGGTCGAGACGGTCTCGGGGTTCGAGTTGACCATGATCGTCTCGTACCCGGCGTCGCGGAGCGCCATCGCGGCCCGGACGCACATGTAGTCGAACTCCACGCCCTGACCGATGCGGTTCGGGCCCGATCCGAGGATCACCACCGACTTGCGACCCGTGCGCGGCGCCTCCGACTCCTCGTCGTAGGACGAGTAGAGGTAGGGCGTATTGGACGGGAACTCGCCGGCGCAGGTGTCCACCATCTTGTAGGCGGGACGGACCCCGAGGGCCCAGCGATGCTGCCGCACCGCCTGCTCCGACTCGCCGCGGAGGCGCGCCAGCTGCACGTCGGCGAAGCCCATCCGCTTCATCCGACGCATCTCGGGCTCCCCGACCGCCGGCAGCGCGGCGTACGCCCGCTCCGCCTCCACGATCTCGGCGAACTGCCGAAGGAACCACGGATCGACCTTCGTCCGCTCGAACAGCTCCTCGACCGACATCCCGAGGAGCAACGCGCGCTTGATCTGGAAGATCCGCTCCGGCACCGGACGTGCGAGCGCCGCCTGCACGGCCGGCAGCGAATCATCGGCCACCCGGTCATCGACCGGCCGCGCGCCCACGTCCCAGCCGTGCCGGCCGGTCTCGAGCGCGCGCAGCCCCTTCTGGAACGCCTCCTTGAACGTGCGGCCGATCGCCATCGACTCGCCGACCGACTTCATCTGCGTCGTCAGGGTCGGGTCGGCGCCCGCGAACTTCTCGAATGCGAAGCGCGGGACCTTCACCACGACGTAGTCGAGGACCGGCTCGAAGCTCGCCGGCGTCGTCTTCGTGATGTCGTTCGGGATCTCGTCGAGCGAGTATCCGACCGCGAGCTTGGTGCCGATCCGCGCGATCGCGAACCCGGTCGCCTTGGAGGCGAGGGCCGAGGAGCGCGACACGCGCGGGTTCATCTCGATGACGATCATCTCGCCGTTCGCCGGGTTCACCGCGAACTGGACGTTGCAGCCGCCGGCCTCGACCCCGATCTCCCGGATGATCTTGATCGCCGCGTCGCGCATCTCCTGGTACTCGCGGTCCGACAGCGTCATCGCCGGCGCGACCGTGATCGAGTCCCCCGTGTGGATGCCCATCGGGTCGATGTTCTCGATGGAGCAGATGATCACGACGTTGTCCTGCGAGTCGCGCATCACCTCGAGCTCGTACTCCTTCCAGCCGAGGAGCGAGCGCTCGATCAGCACCTGCGAGATGGGCGACTCGGCCAGGCCGCGCTTCACGATCGCCTCGTACTCCTCGCGGTTGTACGCGATGCCGCCGCCCGACCCGCCCAGCGTGAACGCCGGCCGGATGATCGCCGGGAACCCCGTCCACTCGGCGATGTCCAGCGCTTCCGCCCATGTCGTCGCGATCTTCCCCTGCGGGCACTTGAGGCCGATCTTCTCCATGGCCTCGCCGAACAGCTTGCGGTCCTCCGCCACCTTGATCGCCCGCGCGTTGGCGCCGATCAGCTCCACCCCGTACTTCGCGAGCACGCCGCTCTCGTAGAGCGACATCGCGACGTTCAGCGCGGTCTGGCCGCCCATCGTCGGCAGCAGCGCGTCCGGCTTCTCCCGCGCGATGATCAGCTCGACGAACTCCGGCGTCACCGGCTCGATATACGTCCGGTCCGCGACCTCCGGATCGGTCATGATCGTCGCCGGGTTGGAGTTCACGAGGATGACCTCGTATCCCTCCTCGCGCAGCGCCTTGGCGGCCTGCGTCCCGGAGTAGTCGAACTCCGCGCCCTGACCGATGACGATGGGCCCGGATCCGATCAGGAGGATGCGATGGATGTCGTTACGGCGTGGCATTGAGGAGGTCGTCGATGATGTCGGCGCGCGACCGGGCGGGGACCCACCCGGTGTCGGCGCGGAGCTTCGTGTTGTCGCCGACGAGCCAGGGCACGTCGACGGTGCGGCGGAGAGCAGGATCGGAGACCACCTCGGCGTCCACGCCCGCGCGCGCGAGGACCTCGGCGGCCGCATCGCCCACCGTGATCCCCTCCCCGCTGCAGACGTTGTAGGCCTCGCCGGGCCGCCCCCGCTCCACGAGCGAAATATACGCGGACACGACGTCCTCCACGTGGAGGAAATCGCGCACCGTCCCGGCATTCCCGATCGCCAGGGGGGCCGTCGGCCCCGCCTCGCGCGCCCGCCGCACGAGCGCCGGGAGCAGGAAGGAGGGACCCTGCCCTCGGCCCGAGTGGTTGAACGAGCGGGTGGCCACCACCTTGACGCCGTCGGCCCGCGCCGCGGCCAGCGCGAACGCCTCCTGAGCGCACTTCGTCGCGGCGTAGAAGGTGCGCGGGCGCTGGTCGGCCTCCTCGCGAAGGGGCATCGGCCCCTCCTGCGCCCCGTACTGCTCCGCACTGCCGATCACCAGCAGGGTCGGGTCCGCGGTCCCGGCGAGCTTGTGGGCGCGCATCGCCTCGACGAGCCGCACGGCCGCCGAAACGTTGGTGTCGAGCGCCCGCATGGGGTCATCGCTGGCCGCCGGGACGAACGCGATGGCCGCGAGATGGAAGATCGCGTCCGGACGCTCCCGGTCCAGCAGGCCGGCCAGGGTCCGACGGTCGACGCCCGGCCGCAGGTCCATCCCGCGCCAATGCATCGACATGAGCTCCGCCGGCTCGAGGATCCCCGGCGACGGCGCCATGCCGATGGTCGTCCCGGTCACCGTCCAGCCACGCCGCAACAGCGCCCGACAGAGCCACTGGCCGACGAATCCCGCGGCCCCGGTGACGAGTGCCTTGGCCAACTCAGGGGTGCGCGATGGGAGGGACCGAGTGTCGCGCGAGGTCGGCATCGACCATCAGCCGGACCAGCTCGCGGAACCGGACCGACGGCGTCCACCCGAGCTCCCGCGCGGCCTTCGACGGGTCGGCGACGAGCAGCTCCACCTCGGCCGGGCGCTCGTACTTCCGATCGGTGACGACGTGGCGCTGCCAGTCGAGGCCGACGTATCCGAAGGCCTCCTCGCAGAGTTGACGGACCGACCAGGTCTCGCCGGTGCCGATCACGTAGTCGTCGGGCTCGTCCCGCTGCAGCATGCGCCACATCGCGTCGACGTAGTCGCCGGCGAAGCCCCAATCGCGGCGCGCCTCGAGGTTCCCGAGGCGTACCTCGGTCGCGTGGCCGAGCTTGATCCGCGCCACGGCGTCGGTCACCTTGCGCGTGACGAACTCGAGTCCGCGACGCGGGGACTCATGATTGAAGAGCAGCCCGCTGACCGCGTACAGCCCGAACGACTCGCGGTAGTTCACCGTGATCCAGTGCCCGTAGACCTTCGCGACGCCGTACGGCGAGCGCGGCCAGAATGGCGTCGACTCGCGCTGCGGGGTCTCCTGCACCTTGCCGAACATCTCGGACGACGACGCCTGGTAGAAGCGCGCGGTCGGCACGACGCGCCGCATGGCCTCGAGCATGCGTGTGACCCCGATGCCGGTGAACTCACCGGTGAGCACCGGCTGGTTCCACGAGGTCGCGACGAAGGACTGCGCGGCGAGGTTGTAGATCTCGTCCGGTCGGACCTCACCCATGGCATCCATGAGCGACGTCTGGTCGAGCAGATCGGCAGAGAGGAGTTCGATCCGGTCGACGAGATGCGCGATCCGCTCGTACGGCGTCGTGGAGGACCGGCGCACGATGCCGACGACCCGATAGCCCTTCGCGAGCAGCAGCTCGGCGAGATACGAGCCGTCCTGTCCGGTGATGCCGGTGATGAGCGCGGTCTTCAAGCGAGGATGTTGGACGGAGGTGGGAGCCTATTCGGTTCGCACGAACGGGGAGAGCGCCGAAGCACCCTCCCCGTCGCATTCCTTCAAGAATCGGGCCTCAGACCGCGGCAGCGGTCCCGCGCGGCGCGCGCTGGATCTTGCCGGCGTTCAGGCAGCGGGTGCAGACCTTGATCTTGATGATCTTGTCATCCGCGACGATCCGGGCGACCTGGAGGTTGGGTTTCCAGGTCCGACGGGTCGAGTTGTTGGCGTGCGAGCGGTTGTTGCCGTGCGCGACACCCTTGTCGCACACATAGCAGCGATTGCGAGCGATGGGCATTGTCTTAGCGCTCCACGAGTTCGATGCGGGCCATCTCAGCACCGTCACCCTTGCGGTGCGCGGTCTTGAGGATGCGGGTGTAGCCGCCGGCGCGCTTGGCGTTCTTGGGACCGATCTCCTGGAAGAGCTTGTCGGCCGCCTCGCGCTTCTGCACGTGGATGCCGGCGAGGCGCCGCGCGTGGAGCGTGCCCTCGCGCGCCTTGGTGATCAGCTTCTCGACGAAGGGCCGGAGCTCCTTCGCCTTGGCTTCGGTCGTCTCGATCGCGCCCTGCTCGATGAGCGAGGTCGCGAGGTTGCGGAGCAGCGCGAGGCGCTGCTCGGAAGTGCGGCGGAGGCTCCGCCCGGCCTTACGATGACGCATGGGTCCTACTCCTCTTCGTCGTCGGGGGCGTTCGCGGCGGCCCGGCTCGGCGGCGTGCCCCAATCGGCGACGCGCACACCATCCGTGGACTCCTCGAACTTCATCCCGAAATTGAGTCCTTCCTTCTCGAGGAGGTCGGCGATCTCCTGGAGGGACTTCTTGCCGAAATTCTTGACCTGCAGGATCTGCGTCTCGGTCTGGCGGACCAGGTCGCCGAGCGAGCGGATGCTGGAGTTCTTGAGCGAGTTGACCGAGCGGACCGAGAGCGAGAGGTCGTCGATCGGGGTGCGGAGGAGCTCAGCGAGGCGAGCGCCCTCGGACGAGCCCTCGGCGCCCGGCACGGCGACGGCGGCCGCGGCGGACGAGCCGAAGCTCGCGAAGTACTGGAAGTGCGTCTGCGCGAGGGCGGCGGCGTACGAGACGGCCTCCTCGGGGGTGACCGTGCCGTTCGTCTCCACGGAGAGCGTCAGGCGGTCGTAGTCGGTGCGCTGGCCGACGCGGGTCTCGGCGACCGAGAAGTTCACGCGCTTGACCGGCGAGTAGATCGAATCGATGCGGACGAGGTCGACCGGGAGGTTGCGGTCGAGCGGGTGCTGGTCGGCCTCGATGTAGCCGCGCCCCTTGTTGACGTAGAGCTCGATGGCGAGCTCGCGGTCATCCTGCAGGGTGAGGATGTGGTGGGCGCCGTTCACGACCTTCACGCCGGCCGGGAGCTCGAGCTGCCCCGCGGTGATCGCGCCGCCCTTGCGGACCTTGAGGCGGAGGATCGCGTCCTCGACATCGGCATCGAGCGCGAGCACCAGCGTCTTGAGGTTGCCGATGATCTGGTGGACGTCCTCGACGACCCCGACGATGGTCTGGTGCTCGTGGAGGACGCCGTCGATGCGGAAGCCCCAGACGGCGGCGCCGCGCAGCGACGAGAGCAGCATGCGACGCATGCTGTTGCCGAGCGTGTGGCCGAAGCCACGCTCGAGGGGCTGCAGGCGGAACTCAGCCGCGTTCGCCTGGTCCTCGCGCTTCGTCATCTCGACGAGCTGCGGGCGGACCAAGCCGCGGAGATCGATCGTGGTTGCCATTGCCTTGGATCCTGGGAGAGTGTTTCACGATGGCGGTGACGCGCCACCGACGCCGTACCCCGCCCCTGACGCGCGGTACGTTCGTTCGGTTGTCAGGGAGTCTTTAGTCCTGCTGACGATGAAGGCTCAAGGATGAAGGCTGAAAGGCGCGCTCTCGTCCTTCGGCCTTCATCCTTCCGCCTTCATCACTTCGAATAGAGCTCGACGACGAGCTGTTCCTGCGCCGCGATCGGAATCGCCTGCCGCTGCGGACGCTCCAGCATGCGCCCGGAGAAGGTGTCCTTGTCGACCGCGAGCCACGCCGGGGTCGCCCCACGCGCCGCGACCTCGAGGGCCGCCGCGACGATGACGAGCTCGCGCGACTTCTGGCGCATCCGGATCTCCTGGCCAGGCTCGACCACGAAGCTCGGGATGTCGACCGACTTGCCGTTCACCTCGACGTGGCGGTGCCGGATGAGCTGACGCGCGGCCTTGCGGCTCGCGGCGAAGCCCATCCGGTAGACCATGTTGTCCAGACGGCTCTCGAGCGCGGCGAGGAGGTTGTGGCCCGTCACGCCCGGGAGCGCGGAGACGCGCTCGAACGTGTTGCGGAACTGCTTCTCGCTGAGCCCGTAGATGCGCTTGATCTTCTGCTTCTCACGGAGCTGCTTGGCGTACTCGCTCACCTTCCGGCGACGGGCCGTGTTCTGGCCGTGCATGCCGGGCGCGTACGGGCGCCGCTCCACCGGGCACTTCTCGGTGAAGCACTTGGTGCCCTTGAGGAAGAGCTTCGTACCTTCACGCCGGCACTGCCGGCAGCTGGGACCGGTATAACGCATTGCTTAGACCCTCCGGCGCTTAGGCGGCCGGCAGCCGTTATGCGGGATCGGCGTCACGTCCTTGATGGACTTGACCGTGAGACCGGCGGCGGCGAGCGCCTGGATCGCGGACTCGCGACCCGAGCCCGGCCCCTGGACCTTCACGTGGACGCGGCGCACCCCGAGGCTGAGCGCCTCGCGCGCGCACTGCTCGGCCGCGACGGTCGCGGCGAACGGCGTCGACTTCTTCGATCCCTTGAACCCGGCCTTGCCGGCCGAGCCCCACGACACGGCGTTGCCGTGCGCGTCGGTGATCGTGATGAGCGTGTTGTTGAAGGTCGCGTTGACGTGCGCGACGCCCTCGGCGTCCACGACCTTCTTGGTCTTCTTGCCAATGGCCATTACTTGGTCACCTTCTTCTTGCCCGCGATCGCGCGGCGGGGCCCCTTCTTCGTGCGGGCATTGGTGTGCGTGCGCTGGCCGCGGACCGGCAGGTTCCGGCGATGCCGGATGCCACGGTACGAGCCGATGTCCATGAGGCGCTTCACGTTCATCGCGATCTCGGTGCGCAGCGCGCCCTCGACGCGATACATCTTCTCGATCTCCTGACGGAGCTTGTTCACGTCAGCGTCGGAGAGGTCGCGGATGCGCTGCTCCGGGTTCACACCCGTCGCCGCGAGGATTCGACGGCTCAGGACGCGCCCGATGCCGTAGATGTACGTGAGGCCGATCTCGACCTTCTTGTCACGCGGAAGGTCCACGCCGGAAATACGAGCCATTGTCGGTTAACCCTGCCGCTGCTTGTGCTTGGGATTGCGCTTGCAGATGATCCGCGTCACGCCTGCACGCTTCACCACCTTGCAGTGCTCGCAAATCGGCTTCACGCTGCTGCGAACTTTCACGAGGACTCCAGAAGGCCGGAACTACGGAACGGAACGGAAGTGCTTGGGAATGCCCGATTTCGGGCAGACACGGACAATAGTCAGCTGAGGGCCTTGACACAAGGCCCGAGCTGACGTGTACGAAAAGGACGGTGAGTTGCGCGGCCGCGAGGGAGAACGCGAGCGGCCGGCGGCCGGAGCGGTATCAGCCGCGCAGCGACGACAAGACCGCGTTCAGCACCGCCGGCGGGTCATCCGCAGCCGTAACTGCGCGCCCCAGAACGAGATAGGCGGCGCCGTCGGCGGTCGCGCGTTGCGGGGTCGTGACCCGCGACTGATCGTGCGTCGCCCCGCCCTCCAGTCGGATCCCGGGGACGAGGGGACGCAGCGCCGGATAGGAGGAGCGCACGGCCGCCACCTCATGGCCGGAGCAGACGACGCCATGCGCCCGCGCCACGCTCGCCACCGCGGCCAATCGCGTGACTTCCGCCCCCATCTCGTCCACGGGACGACCGAGGGCCACGCCGAGCGTACGCGCATCGAAGCTCGTCAGCACCGTGACAACCAGGATCCCCGTGCGCTCCCCGGCCCCCTCGACCGCCGCCTCCACCATCGCCGCGCCCCCGTACCCGTGCACCGTGAGCAGCGAGACGCCCATCGAGGAAGCGCTCCGCGCCGCCCCCTTCACGGTGTTCGGGATGTCGTGGAGCTTGAGGTCGAGGAAGACCCGCTTCCCCTGCCCGTGCAGCCATTCCACGACCCGAGGCCCTTCGGCCGTGTAGAGCTCGAGGCCGACCTTCACGTAGTCCGCGGCGGGACCGAGTCGGTCGCAGAGCGCGCGAGCCGCGTCCATCGTGGGGACGTCGAGCGCGATGATGGGCTGGGCGCGCAAGGCGGTCACGAAGGCCACTCCAGTGTGCCGATGAGTTCGGAAAGGTGCGCCACGCCGTGCGCGGCACACCAGGCGTCCAGGTCGCGCACCAATCGTGCGGGAAGCTTGGGGTCTGCGAGGCCCGCGGTGCCGACCGCCACGACGCTCGCGCCGGCGATGAGATACTGCAGGACGTCGGTCGCATGCTGGACCCCGCCCGCCCCGATGATCGGCACCCGGACCGCCTGGCGCACGCGGTGCACCGCGAGCATGCCGACGGCGAGAAGCCCGGGGCCGCTCACGCCACCGGACCCGAACCCGATCATCGGCTTCCGACGCTCGACGTCGATGACGAGTCCGGGGATCGTGTTGATCACCGTGATCCCGTCCGCGCCGGCGTCGACGGCGACCTGCGCGGCCTCCCCGACCTTCGGCAGCGTCGGCGAGAGCTTCACGAAGAGCGGCTTTCGTGTCGCGGCGCGCGCGCCGCGCACGACCTCGGCGAGCGCCGCCGGATCCGCCCCGAATTCCATCCCGCCCTGCTTCACGTTCGGGCAACTCACGTTCAGCTCGAAGCCCTGGTAGCCCGGCGCACCATCCATCCGCGCGACGACATCACCGAAGTCCCGCGCCTCGCGCCCGACGACGTTCACCAGCACGCGCGGGCGATGCACATGCTGCGCGATCCAGGGGAGGTCCTCGGTGAGCACCTTCTCCACCCCGGGATTCGCGAGCCCCACCGCGTTGATCATCCCCCCGGGGAAGTCGGCGACGCGCGGCGCGGGAGCGCCGTGGCGCTCCTCCATGCTGACCGCCTTCGTGACGAACCCGCCGAGCTCCTCCAGTGGCATCACGTCCGCGAGTTCACGACCGTAGGCGGCCGTCCCGGCCGCGAGCACGACCGGGTTCTGGAAGGTGATCCCGGCGGCGGTGACCTCGAGTCGACCAATCACCGTTGGCCGCCGCGCGTACGTCGCTCGTAGTGCTGCAGGTATTCGAACGCCGCATCGGCGATCGCCTGCGCGGCATGCTCCTGCCCCTCATCGCTGGCCATCCAGCGCGCGTCGGCGGCGTTGGACCCGAACCCCAGCTCGACGAGGATCGCGGGCATGTAGGCGGTGGCGAGGACGGCGAGGCCGGCCTGCTTCACGCCACGATTGGTGCTCGGATGGGTCACACCGAGCCGTTGCTGCACGACGGCCGCGAGCTCGCTCGACTCGCGCAGGTGCTCGTTGCGCGCGAGGTCGTTCATGATGAACGCCAGGGCGTCGTCGCCGCGGGGCGTCGGCGCCTCGGTCTCGAACCGCACGACCTCGTTCTCCATCGCCGCCACGTGCTCCTCGTCCTCGGTGCGCGCGGTGGACAGGAAGAAGGTCTCGAAGCCGCGCGCCGCCGAGGCGTTCTTCCAGCGCGGGTTCGCCGAGTTCACGTGGATGGAGAGGAAGACGTCCCCCTTGGCGCGATTGGCGATCGGGCCGCGGTCGTGGAGCGCGATGAGCGTGTCGGTCGTGCGGGTCATCACGACGTCGAAGCCCTGCGCCTCGAGGAGTCGTTCGAGGCGCTTGGCGACCTGCAGCGTGATGCGCGCCTCGGAGAGCCGGCGGCCGTTCACCACCGCACCCTGCATCCCCGGATCACGGCCGCCGTGCCCCGCGTCGACCACGATCGTGTAGCGGCGCGAGAGTCCCGCGCGGACCGGGACCGCGCTCCGCGAGGGCGTGACGATGGGGACGTCGCGCGGGGTGCTGCGCGGCGGCGTGCGCGATGCCACGCCGGCGGCGGCGCGCGGCGCCGGCGCGACGGATGCGGGCTCCGCGGCGACGGGCACCGCTGTGACCGGCGGATCGCCCGGTCCACTCGGGGCCGAGCGGCGCGCGATCCCCTGGAAGAGGCGGACCTCCCATCGCGTGCGGTCCCACAGGATCCCGATGCCGAAGCGCGGCAGGATCTCGCTGAAGAGCTGCAGCGCGACGTGTGGGGCCCCATCGATCCGCCGCGTCGGTTCGACGAGCGGCAGTGCGAACCCGTTGTACCCGGCGAACGGTGCCCCTTCGCGCAGCTCGAGCCGCGCACCATAGAGCGTGAGCGTCCAACGCCCGGAAGCCACGCTGTCGAGCGACCCTCCGAGAAGCCGCGCCATCGTCCCGGCGTGCACCATGCCCCCGCCGGCGCTCGGCACGAGCGACAGGACCGTGTCGCCGGCGATGCCCTTCACCCGGATGACGTCGCCCGGCGGCGGCGCACCGGCCGGGCCGGTGGCGAACGCGAGTGCGGCGCACGCGACGAGCACGGAACGCGCGCGCATCATCGGACGCGGAGGGCGCGCTGCATGTCGCGCTGGTCGTCCTTCTCCTTCAGGTCGGCGCGCTTGTCGTGCAACTTCTTCCCGCGCGCGAGCCCGATCCGGATCTTCGCCCGCCCATGCTTGAAGTACAGCTCAAGCGCCACGAGCGTGAGCCCCTTCCGCTCGACCGCGCCGATCATGTGCCGGATCTCCTTCTGATGCAGGAGCAGCTTGCGGGTACGAGTCGGGTCATGGTTCCAGACGTTGCCCTTCTCGTACGGCGGGATGTGCGCGTTGAGCAGCCAGACCTCCCCGTCCTTGACCACCCCGTACGCATCGCCGATCTGGGCGCGCCCGTCGCGGAGCGACTTGACCTCGGTCCCGGCCAGCACGAGGCCCGCCTCCCACGTCTCGAAGATCTCGTAGTCGAGTCGGGCGCGCTTGTTTCGGGCGACGGTGACGATCGCGTCATCGGGGGCTGGCTTCGGCATCGTGGTGAAATAAGACGAGTCAGCGTTGACTTGGGTATCCGCGCCCGGTACGTTTCGCCTCTCGCCGAAGTGGTGGAATTGGTAGACGCGCTGCGTTCAGGGCGCAGTGGGCACTAGCCCGTGCGGGTTCGAGTCCCGCCTTCGGCACTGGAGTGGATGGCCGCCATCGCGCGGAACCTCATTGAGAAGAGCGGGGAGCGCCACCGCGCTTCCCGCTCTTCTGCTACCCCCTCGTCGTCCCGGCGAGCCGCCCGCACGGCGTCCCTGAGGCGCGCGCCCAGAGCGCCGCGCCGACCGCCGCCTATCGCGCGTCCCGCAACACCGAGGGCTTCACGTCCTCGGGCAACGTGGCCTCGCCGAACGCCGTCCGGAGGAGTTCGCCGGCCTCGTCAGCGTAGCGCTGCAGGAGCTCGATGGCGTACGCGAGCGGCGCGCCGGCGGTCCGCGCCCCGTCGCTCGCGAAGGCGAGGAGGCACCGCCCGACGCGATCGGCCGCCTGAAGGCTCCCGCCCCGCAGCAGCATCGCCTCGCGGTACGCCTGCAGCCGCTCGCTGAACTGCCGCTCGGCGAGGTCGCGGAGATCCGTCGCGATACGCGGATCGTCCTCGAGCGCGACCAAGCAGGCGTGGCTCAGGTCCGCCGCGGTCCGGTCATCGAGCGCGTCCCGCTGCGCGACCACCAGCCCGAGGGCGATCCGGGCATAGCGGAGTTCCCAGCGCGCATGATCGCGGTCGCCATTGGCGGCCGCGTCCGCCAGCCATTCGACGTCGGCCTCGTCCGGCTCGCGCCGGAGTCCATCGACCACGAGGCGCGTGCGCCGGTCGCGCTCTCGCGCCTCGCGCCACCCCGGGACGAACGGGAGCGGCACCGTCCGCGCTCAGGCCTGGAGGACCGGCAAGCCCGCGCGCTCGAGCCCGACGCGCTCCCGGACCTGCGGCTCCGCGTGCAAGAGATCGGAGAGACGCACGCCCTCGAGCACCTCGTCAATCCGCTTCTGCAGCATCATCCAGACCGGGCGGATGCTGCAGTCGCACGATTGCGCACACCGCTCCGAATCGAGTGGATGGGTCTCGCAGTGGAGGTCGAAGGTCACGAGTTCGGCCGCGGTGATGATCTCGCGCACCGTGATCTCGACCGACGGGCGCGCGAGCGCATACCCGCCCTTGGCACCGCGCGTACTCTGGACGATGCCCGCACGACGCAACCGGAGGAGGATCTGCTCGACGTAGTCGCCCGGCAACCGTTCGCGCGCGGCGATGTCGCGACCCGTCACGGGCCCCTCATCGGAGCGACGCGCGAGGTGCAGCGCGCAGATGACGCCGTATTCGGCCCAAGTGGTGATCCGCATCGACTGCAAGATGCCCTCCCCCGCACGATCGGGACAAGGGCGCTCGGAATCTCACCCGTCCGAACCGGGCACCCCGGGCTCGGTGAGGCGGCGCAGGTCCAGGACGCGATCCGCCTCCTCGGCGTTCAGCAGGCCCTCGGTGACGACCAACGCTCGGATCGAGACTCCTTCGGCGACCGACCGCTTGGTGAGCGCCGCGGCCGCGGCGTAGCCGATCCGGGGCGCGAGGGCGGTCGCGAGCGCCGCCGACCGCTCGACCCAGTGGCTGAGCATGGGAGTGTTGGCCTCGATCCCGCGCACGCACCGCTCGTCGAGGATCCTCACGGCGTTGCCCAGGATCTCGATGGCGCTCACGAGGTCGTGCGCGATGACGGGCATCATGACGTTGAGCTCGAGCTGTCCGTGCTCGCAGGCGGCCGCGATGGTGGCATCGTGTCCGATCACCTGGAACACGACCTGGTTCACCATCTCCGGGATGCTCGGATTGACCTTCCCCGGCATGATGCTCGATCCGGGCTGCACCGGAGGGAGCCGGAGTTCGTCGAGCCCGGTCCGAGGCCCGCTCGCGAGCAACCGGAGATCGCTCGCGATCTTGCCGATGTCGAGCGCGAGCGTGCGCCAGGCCGCGCTCACGCCGGCGGCATCCCCCATGCTCTGCATGAGCTGGATGCGATCGGCCCCGAGGCGCACCGGCAGCCTCGTGAGCACGCGCAACTCCTCGACCATACGCTCCGCGTAGACGGGTTCGGCGTTCACCCCCGTCCCGACGGCGGTGCCGCCGATGCCGAGGTCGAGGAGGTAGTCCGCGGCCTCCCGCACGCGCCGGGTCCCGCGCTCGACGGCGCCCGCCCATCCGGCGAACTCCTGGCCGAGCCGGATGGGCATGGCGTCCTGGAGATGCGTCCGTCCCGCCTTGACGAGGTCGTCGAACGCCGCGGCGCGCTCACGGAGCGCGCGCGCGAGTCCATCGACGGCTGCGAGCGCCGGTCCGAGCGCGTCGAGCGCGGCGAGTCGGATCGCCGTGGGGATCACGTCGTTGGTCGACTGCGCCATGTTGACGTGATCGTTCGGGTGCACGGGGGCGTAGGCCCCGCGCGGCGCGCCGAGCGACACATTGGCGAGGTTCGCGAGCACCTCGTTGACGTTCATGTTCAGCGAGGTGCCCGCCCCGGCTTGGAAGACATCGACGACGAACTGGTCGCGATGGGCGCCGGCGAGGATCGCGTCCGCCGCGACGAGGATCGCGTCGGCGCGGGTCGCGTCGAGCCGTCCCGTGCCCCGATGCACGGACGCCGCCGCGCGCTTGATGCGCACGACGGCGTCGATGATGCGGGGATGCGACCGTAGGCCGCTCACCGGGAAGTTCGCGACGGCTCGGGCCGTCTGCGCCCCGTACCAGGCGTCCCCGGGGACCTCTACTAGGCCCAGCGGGTCGTGCTCGAGACGGAGCGCTGGGGTCACTGCACCGTGGTGTTGATCGGCTGAGAGAACGTCGAGAGCAGGGACAGTCTCGTCCGCGCGTCAACCGTCACCTCGCGCGAGCGGATGCGGGTCGCCTTGGTCTGACGCTGTGCGTTCAAGGCATTGATCCACCCTCCGAGGATCGCGGCGGGCACGGTGGCGGCGCCGTCGTCCACGAACGAGCAGAAGACCTGCTCGTTGAGTCCGGTCGTCGAGAACGAGTTCGCGTACCGAAGGGAGAACGTCATCTGGGAGCCCGCGACCGTCGCCGGGGTCCATGTGAGGGACAGTGGCTCGTCCGCGACGGGCACGCCGACGGCACTGTGCGTGAAGGGCTCGGCGGTCCGCACCGAGATTGCGCTCGCGGGGAAGGCGGCGCCCGGGATCGTGATGGTGAGCGTGTCCCCCGGCGTGTACGGGATGCCGCCCGCGTTGGGCGACTGGTAGATGCGCAGGCCGATGTTGGACACCGGGACCAGCGTATCCACCCGGCCGCTCACCGAGGTCAGGAGCCGGTCGCCGGCATCCAGGAACCTGAGGCTCCCATTGATGGTGGTCGAGTTCGGAAAAAACTGGGCGAGAAGGCAGGTGTCGGAAGTGAACGGCTCGTAACTGAGGTCCGTCTCGCCGTAGAACGCCGCCTCGGGACGCATCGTGTAGTTCGCTGCGCCACCGTCGAATGCCGCGGCAGTGATCGCTCCAAAGCGACCGTTCGACGTCTCGAGAGGATCGATGCAGGCCGCGGACAGGGCAGCCACCGCCAACAGGACAGGGATCCGGGAACGCATGGGGGACCAGGGGGTTTCGAGGAGAGTACGCATCAAGATAAGTACCCCACCTGGGCGGGGAGTTGCCACCGTCAGCCGCGGCGCCGTGCGACCCGGGCCGCCCCGGTGAGGAAGGGATTCGCGGCGAGTTCGTCGCCGATGGTCGTGTCGGGACCATGTCCGGGGTGCACGATGAGCGCGGGAGACAGCCCGGCCATCCTCGCGAGGCTCGCTTCCATCGCGTCCGGATCGGCACCCGGCAGGTCGGTGCGCCCGATCGAACCGGCGAAGAGGACGTCGCCGCTGAAGCAGAGCGTGCGCCCGACGAAGGCCACATGTCCCGGGGCATGTCCCGGGAGATGGATCACCTCGAAGGACTCCCCGCCGAACTCGAGCCGCTGCCCCTCGGTGAGGGTGCGATCGGGCGGCGCCGGCTGCTCGAACGGGATGCCGTAGACGCGCGCCGACTTCTCACCCCATGCATAGACGGGAAGGTCGAGCGGGTGCAGGTGGACCGGGACCTCGGGCCAGGCGCGCCGTACGCCCGCGATCCCGCCGATGTGGTCGAGATGCGCATGCGTGAGCCAGACGGCGACGAGTCGCGCGCCCAAGCGCTCGATCTCGGTGCAGAGGCGCGTCGGCTCATCGCCGGGATCCACCAGCACCACCTCTCCGCGCGCCGGGTCGTGGAGGAGCCAGCAGTTCTCCTCGAACGGTCCGACGACGAGGGCGCGGACGTCCATCACGCTGACGGGAGGAGCATCGGCATCGGCTTCGGGACCGGCTGCCCGCTCTTGCGCGCGGTCAGGAACTTCTCGACGGCGATCGCGGCGGTGGTCGCGTCCCCGACGGCGGTGGTCACCTGGCGCGTGAGCTGCGCGCGCACGTCGCCGGCGGCGAAGAGGCCCGGCACCGACGTCATCATGTTGGCGTCGGTGACGATGTAACCCGAAGCGTCATGCTCGATGTGGTCCCTGATGATCCCCGTGTTCGGCTTGAAACCCACGAAGATGAAGATGCCGGTCGCGACGAGGTCCGAGGTCGCCCCGGACCGGGTGTTCCGGATGCGCGCGTGCGTCATGAGGCCATCCTGCCCGACGATCTCGTCGACGACGGTGTCGGTGATGACCTGGATCTTTGGGTTCGCGAACGCGCGCTGCTGCACGAGCTTGGACGCCCGGAAGGTGTCGCGCCGGTGGACGAGATACACCTTCTCGGCGTAGCGCGTGAGGAAGTCGGCCTCCTCGAGCGCGGCGTCGCCGCCGCCGACGACCATGATGGTGTGCCCGCGATAGAACGCGCCGTCACAGATCGCGCAGTACGACACGCCCTTGCCGGCATAGGCGATCTCGCCGGGGACGTCCAGCTTGATCGGCGTGCCGCCGGCGGTCACGATGACGGTCGGCGAGACGAAGAGATCGCCGTTCTCGACGGTCGTCTCGAAGAGCCCGTCGGCCCGCCGGGCCACGGCCTCGACGGGCGTGGAGGTGCGGATCTCGGCCCCGAACTTCTCCGCGTGCGTCTGGAACCTCGTGGCGAGCTCGTGCCCGAGGATGTGCTCGAAGCCGATGTAGTCCTCGATCACCTCGGTGTTGAGCAGCTCGCCCCCGGGGAAGCCACGCTCGAGCACCACGGCCTTCAGCAGGGAGCGGCCGGCATAGAGTCCGGCGCACATGCCGGACGGTCCGGCGCCGATGATCACCACTTCGTATTCGTGCGTCGCCAACGTGCGATCCCCAAGAGTCGGTAGGAAGCCCCAAATGTAACGGGCGGGGTTCGGCCCCAACCACTGGCCACCCCCGCCCGCTCAATCCGCCCGGGCCCCACGCGGTTCCGGCGGCGCCGCGCGAGCCCGCGATCGGCTCAGCGCGAGCGCCCCGCTGCGCGCGCGCGCCGCTGGGCGTTGCCCATCTCCTCGATGTCCGCGAGGAGCTGCTTCGCGTCGTAGATGATGCCGTCCTTGATGGTCCACTTCACGCCGCCGTACGGCTCGACCGTCCCGGTCGCGTCGTTCAGCCGGAACCACCCGGTCCCGTAGAGGACCTTCAGGTTCTGGAACGGGTTCGCATCGACGATCACGAGATCCGCGAGCATCCCTGCCTCGACGACGCCATACTCGATGGGCGTGTTGCGCGGCTGGAAGATCGTCTGCGCTGCGTGGAAGGTCCCCGCCCGGATCGCCTCGCCCGGATAGAACCCGGCCTCCTGCAGCAGTTCGAGCTCCTGGATCGTGGAGAACCCGGGCGTGTTGTAGATGAATCCGGCGTCGGAGCTCGCGGTGACGCGCCCCCCCATGTTCTTGTAGTCATTCAGGAACTGCATCCAGACGCGGTAGAAGTTGCGCCAGGCGACCTCGTCGTCGGTGGTCCAGTCGTAGAAGTACGCCCCGTGATTCGACCGGTCCGAGACGTAGAAGTCCCACTGCGTCGGGATGGTGTACTTCGCGTGCCACGGCGCGTTGACGCGGGCCATGACGTCGCGCCCGGTGAGGTACGTCGTCATCGTCGGGTCGAGCGTCACGTCGCGGGCGAGGAGATCCTTGAGCAGCTGGTTCCACTTCGGACCACGCGGGGTGACGAGGCTCCACTGCCGGGCGACCTGGCCGAACCGCGTCTGCTCGTCGCCGAGGTTGGCGTCGAGGGGCCAGGGTTGGACCTGATGCTCGTCGTACATCGACTCGAAGAGTCCGTAGAAATGCGTCACGGTCTCGAGCCCGAGGCGCGTCGCGACCTCGGCGTTCATCTGGGCGACGCCGCTCTGCTGCAGGTGCGCGGTCGTCCCCAGGCCCTGCTTCTTCGCCTCGTCGAGATACGCCGCCATGAGGTCGGGACGCTCGGCGCCGAGCTTGAGCCCGTCCGCCCCGTTGGCCTTGGCCCAGCGGACCCACTCGCGCGCCTGGTCTGGCGTCCGCGGCACTCCGCGGCCCCACCCGGTGCCGGGGCGCTGGTACACGACGTAGCGCGGCGCGGCGATCTCGTTCGCGGCACTGCGCGCGCGCTCGCGCACCGAATAGTCGAAGCTGGCGAACGGCACACCGCGCACCGTGGTGATACCGTGCGCGAGCCACAGCTTGTTGTAGTACTCGCTCTCGGGGGCCTTCTGCTGCGTCCCCTGGTGCACGTGGAGGTCGACGAGGCCGGGCATGAGGTACATGCCGGTGGCATCGAGCTCGCGCGTCGCGCCGCGCGGGCGCCGAGCGGGGTCGATCGGCACGCGCGGGACCCCGACGCTGACGACCGCGGTGATGCGGTTCCCCTCGACGACGACGTCGACGGGGCCGCGCGGCGCGCTGCCGTAGCCATCGATGAGGTTCACGCCGCGGATGATGAGCCGATCGAACGGCCCTTCCCCTTCGCGCCGACGCGGCGCCGGCGCCGGGTCCTCGCGGCGCTCACTCGCCTGGCGCGCGAGCTGGACCGAGTCGACGGCGGGCGCCGCCGTCGGGCGCCGCTGGCCAGCCTGGCCGCGCACGGCCCCACAGGGCAGGAGCAGCGCGCACGTGACGGCGAGGGTGAGGGAGCGGAGTGATACAGGCGCGAACGAGGCCATGGTCGAAGCGGATGGGAGAAAGGGCGCGGGGAACGTCCCTGTAGTTACAGGCGCCGGGTCGTGATCGCCAGTCGGCCCGCCCGCGGCCTACCCGTCACGCGGGTGCGGCGAGTTCCAGCACCGCGAGGGCGCCATGGCAGTGGGAGACGGTCCCGACCAGGATCTCCGCGCCGCGTCCCTCGGCGACCGACGCGATGAGCGCATCGGCGCGCACGACCGCGGCGACATCGAACATGCCCACGCCGTAGGCGCGATGCGCGCAATGGAACACCGCCGGTCCGTCGATCCGTCGCCCCCGGAGCCGCTCGGTCTCGACGAACGCGACGATCGAGGGCGGGAGGCTCCATGCGCGCGCGCCGCGCGTGTGCGGGCACCGCGCCGGTTCGACGCAGTTGATGGGACACTCCCACGTCGCGAAACTCACGTAGTGCGTCCCGTCCTCGCCAGCGCGCTGCCAGGGCACGTCGAGCGCCCCCGCGAGCGGGGACACCCGGATCCCCCGGCCCGACCAGCGCGCCCGCGCGCGCGCGACGAGCCAATGGCTCATGAGATGCGGCATCAGCGGAGAAGGCACGATGGCATCCGTCGCGACGGCATCGGCGCCCCGCGCGGCCGCGGCCGCGAGGTACTCGTTGAAGAAGAGCGTCCAATCGCGCACGACGAGCGTCACCGCCTCTGCGGGGGAGGCACCGGGCGCATCCGCCGCGATGGCGCACCCCGGATCATGGTCGACGACGAGCAGCCGATCCCACGCGACGGCTCCCGCCGCCCGCGCGCGGCGCAACTGACGCACGTAGTACGACCCGTAGCAGCCGCCGCCCACCACCACGATATCGCCGAACCGCTGCATCGGCCGTTCAGGGCCGGACACGCCGTCCCCCGTCCACATGCAACGTCTCGCCCGTCACGTAGGTGGCGTCGAGCAGGTACGCGACCGCCTGCGCGACGTCATCGGGCGTGCCGAGGCGGCGGAGCGGCGTCTCCGCCGCGAAGCGTTCGGCGACCGCCGCAGGCATCCCGGGCGGTGCGAGCACGAAGCCGGGCGAGACGGCGTTCACGCGCAGGCGCGGCGCGAGCGCCGCGGCCAGGTGGCGCGTGAGCGCGACGATCCCCGCCTTGCTCACGCCGTGCACCACGTGGTCGGGCCACGGTTCATCCGCCATGTGATCCGCGATGTTCACGATGGCCCCGCCATCGCGGAGCACGCCGGCCGCCGCCTGCGCGAGCAGGAAGGGCGCGCGCAGATTGAGCGCGATGATGCGATCGAAGTCCGCGGCGGTGGTCCCGCCGATGGGCGAGCGCTCCATGCCGGCGGCGGAGTTCACGAGCGCGTCGAGCGATCCGAAGTGCGCGACCACGGCCCCGATGAGCTCCGGTGCCGCGTCCGCCTCACGCAGGTCGGCGCGGAAGGCCTCGGCGTCGCCTCCCGCACCGCGGATGGCCTCGACGGTCGCCGCGGCGCCTGCGACCGACGCGCCATGGTGCACGGCGACGCGCCAGCCGTGCGCCCCGAGATGGCGCGCGATCACCTGCCCCACGCGCTGCCCCGCCCCCGTGACGAGGACGACGCCACGCGCGGCGCTCATCCCGCGCGGACCTGCGCGACGCGCGCATCCTGCGCATCGAGCCACGCGAGCGGCACCTGCAGTGCGCCGAGCACACGGCCGCCATGCATCGCCCCATGCCAGTCGGAGCCTCCGCTCGACACGAGGCCGAAGTGCGCGGCGAGCGCGGCGATCCGCTTCATGTCCTCGGCCGAATGGCTGGGGTGTCGGACCTCGAGCCCATCGAGGCCGAGCGGGACGAGCGGCTCGATGCGCTCGCGGCGCCCATCGGGTCCGGGATGGGCCACGATCGCGATGCCCCCCGCCTCGTGGATGAACCGGATCCCCTCGGCGATCTCCAATCGCTCCTTCTCGACATAGCCCGGCCGGCCCGCCGCGAGGTAGCGGTCGAACGCCTCACGGGAGTCCTTCACGAACCCCCCGGCAATGAGCGCCTTCGCCACGTGCGGCCGGCCGAGCGCGCCGTCGCCGGCCGCGACGAGCACCGCGTCCATCGTCACGGGGACGCCGATCGCGTTGAGGCGCGAGACCATCTCCTCGGCGCGGGCGCGCCGATGGTCCCGGTAGCGCTCGAGCCGGTCCTGCAGCGCGGACACGTCGCGGATGTGCAGGCCAAGCAGGTGGACCTCGACGCCATCCTGGTGCACCGACAGCTCCACGCCCGGCACGAGGCGCAGGCCAACGGCATCGGCAGCGCGTTGCGCCTCGGGGATGCCGGCGAGCGTGTCGTGGTCGGTGAGCGCGAAGGCCGCGAGTCCCGCCTGATGCGCGACCGCGACCGCACTCGCCGGCGCGTGCGCACCGTCGGACGCCGTCGAGTGGGCGTGCAGGTCCACGTGCGGGTTCGCGTGGGGCGCCGGCGCCGCGGCCGACGTCCCCGGCTCAGCGGTCACGGCGCGTAGCCGGCCTCAGGCGAGTGCGCGCTCGGCTGCGACAGCGTGAAGAGCCGACGCAGCGCCGCGTCGTCCAGGTCCGCGAGCGACCGCTCACGGGAGCGTGCGCCCGACGGCGAGTAGCGCGTGACACGTACCTCGCGTTCGTCGGCGACACCTTGCACGAAGAGCAGGCCGAACTCGTCGGCGTCATACTGCGTGATGTAGCCGCTGGGATAGACCTTCCAGGTGCGGCCGTCGATCTCGAGCGAGCGGGTCGGCATCAGGCGAGCTCCACGATGGAATAGATTCGGGTCGGATCCAGGACCGGATCCGGGGCGGCCGCATGCGCGGCCTGCAGGGACTTGGCGTCGTTCGCCTCGCAGAACTCCACGAAGGCGCCCGGCAGCGACTGCTCCTCGAACACCCAGTAACGGCACCCCGCACCCGCGAAGTACGCCTCGCGCGCCCGCACCCGGTCGAGCCAGCGGGCGCGATCCGGCGGCGTGACGACCGTGCGATGGATGGTCAGGGAGCGGGCCACTCAGCCGGTGACGTTCTCGAGCGTCTTCTTGAGGTCGGCCATGAATCGGTCGGCGTCCGCGCCGTCCACGACCCGATGGTCGAAGCTGATCGAGAAGTAGGCGCAGGTGCGGATGGCGATGGTGTCCTCGCCGTCGGGTCCGGTGATGACCTTCGGGCGCTTCTCGATGGCGCCCAGGCAGAGGATCGCCGTCGTGCCGACGGGGATGATCGGGGTTCCCATCAGCGAGCCGAAGACGCCGGGGTTCGTGATGGTGAACGTCGCGTCCTGCACATCCATCGGGCTCAGCTTCTTGGACCGGGCGCGCGCGGCGAGGTCGTTCGTGCCGCGCGTGATGCCGGTGAGGTTGAGCCCGTCGGCGTCCTTCAGCACCGGGACGATGAGCCCGGTCGGATCGAGCGCCACGGCGATGCCGATGTTGAAGCGCTTGCGGAGGATCACGTCGGTGCCGCTGACCGTCGCATTCAGCACGGGGTGGCGCCGGAGATTCTCGACCACCGCGCGGATGATGAACGGCAGGTAGGTGAGCTTCTGCCCCGTCTCGGCCTCGAAGGCGGCGCGGGTGTTGGTGCGGATCCGCGCGATGCGCGTGAGGTCGATCTCGAAGAAGCTCGTCACGTGCGCCGCGACCTGCTTCGCCTGCCGCATGTGGTCGGCGGTGAGCTTGCGGATCTTGTTCATCGGCTCGACGACGTCGCCGGGCCAGGGCGCGAAGGTCGGCTCGTGCGCGTGGCCGACCGGGACCGCGACCGAGGCCGGCAGCCCGCCGGGCATCGCGACCGGTGCCGGGGTGCGCGGGCCCTTCTCGAGGTGCTCGACGAGATCCTTCTTGGTCACACGGCCGGCGATGCCGGAGCCCGAGAGACCGCTGATGTCGACGCCCGCGTCCGCCGCCATGCGGCGCACGAGCGGCGAGGACTTGGTGCGGATGCGTTCCTCGAATGAGCCGGCCGCGGCGGCAGGTCGCGCGGGCGCGGCAGGCGCCGACGCGGCGACCGGCGCCACCGATGGGACCGGCGCAGCGGCCGGCGCCGAAGCGGCGGCAGGCGACGCGACGGGCGTCGCGACCGGCGCGATCGACGCTCCCTTCTCGGTCTCGATCCGCGCCACGATCGCATTCACCGGGACCGTGGTCCCCTCATGCACGATGATCTCCGCAAGGACCCCTGCGGTGGGAGCGGGGATCTCCGCGTCAACCTTGTCGGTCGAGATCTCGAAGATCGGCTCGTCGCGCTTGATCTCGTCGCCGACCTTCTTGAGCCACCGCGACAGGGTGCCTTCGGCGATCGACTCGCCCATCTGGGGCATGATGACGTCTACACGGGCCACGGGCGCAACCTCGCTCAGTTCTTGGACTCGGGGGCCGCCGCATCACTCCGCGGCGCGCTCAATAGGGCCGACACGACCAACCACGGCAGGGAGACGAGGCCGAGCAGCGCCCCCACCCCCCAATAATAGTGCCAGTTGCACGTCGGGATGCCGTCGCAGCGGGGGGCGCCGGTCACCTTGGCGACTCCCATCGAGATCAGCACGGCGATCATGCCGCCGGAGAAGGCGCCGATCACGGCCATGAAGCACCCGATGGCGGCGACGCGGGACTTGGCCGGGGCGACCGGCGCGTGGGGCGTGGTCATGCTACCACGCCGCCAGGCGGCGCGCGGCCACCTTGATGTCGTTCACCTGTGGGAGCACGAAGTCCTCCAGCGCGGGCGCATAGGGCAATGGGATGTCGTGCGCCGTCACCCGCAGTACCGGAGCATCAAGGTGCGCGAAGCAGCTCTCGCTGATGCGCGCGGTGATCTCGCCCGCGATCCCGCCCGTCCGGGTGTCCTCATGCACCACGAGCACGCGATTGGTCTTGCGCGTGGTGGCGAAGATTGCCTCGTCATCGAGCGGGGCGAGCGTGCGGAGGTCGATCACCTCGACCGAGAGTCCGTCCTCCGCCTGCAGCTGCTCCGCCGCCTCGAGCGCCTTGTGCACCGTCGCGGCATAGGTGATGATCGAGAGGTCGTTCCCCTCGCGGGCGACGCGGGCCTTGCCGATCGGCACCACATGGTCGCCGGCGGGCATCACGCCCTTGATCCGGCGATAGAGATACTTGTGCTCGAAGAAGAGGACGCAGTCCTCGTCACGGATCGCGGCCTTCATGAGCCCCTTCGCATCCTCGGCAGTGGCCGGATAGACGACCTTGAGCCCCGGCGTGTGGATGAAGCCGGCCTCGGGGTTCTGCGAATGGAACGGGCCGCCGCGCACGTACCCGCCGCTCGGCCCGCGCACGACCATCGGACACGGCAGGAAGGCGCGGTAGCGCGCCGTGGCGACGTAGTTCGTGAGCATGTCGTAGGCGTTCGCGACGAAGTCGATGAACTGCATCTCGACCACCGGACGCATCCCCATGTGGGCCGCCCCCGCCGCCGCCCCCACGATCGCGATCTCCGAGATGGGCGAGTCGATGACACGGGACTCGCCGTACTTCGCCATGAGCCCGTCGGTGACCTTGAACGCGCCACCGAACGCCCCGATGTCCTCCCCCAGCATGAAGACGTTCGCGTCGCGCTGCATCTCCTCGTCGAGGGCCTCGCGGATCGCCTCGAGATACGTGATCTCGGCCATCAGAGCGCCGCTCCCTTCGCGACGTCGTACGTCCCCCAGCCTTCAGCGCGCTCCTTGCCGAGCGTGGAGACGTCCGCGCCCTCGCGATACCAGAGCGGTCGCTCGGCCGGCGGATCGGCGTAGACTCCCACGAGCGCATCGAGCGGCTGCGGGAGCGGCGACGCCTCGGCCACGTCCGTCGCGGCATCGACCTCGGCGATGATGCGCGCGTCGATCGCCTCGAGCGTCGACCGCGGCACCTTCTCGCGATCGAGGAGCACGCGCACGAAGCGGTCGATCGGGTCGTTGTCCGCCGCCCACGCCTCGACCTCCCCCGGCTTCACGTACGACTGGTTGTCGTGCTCCGCGTGCCCCTTGCGACGGAAGGTCATGAACTCGAGGAGCGAGACCCCGCCGCCCGCGCGCGCGCGGTCCACCGCGCGCTTGGTGCAGTCGTAGACCGCGAGCACGTCGTTGCCGTCCACCTGCTCGCCGTACACGCCGTAGCCTATGGCCTTGTCGACGAACTGCTTGGCCGCGGTCTGCTTCTCGGTGGGCGTGGAGTAGGCGTAGCCGTTGTTCTCGATGATCACGACGAGCGGGAGCCGCTGGACCGCGGCGAAGTTGATCCCCTCGTGGAAGGCGCCGGTGCTCGTCGCGCCGTCGCCCACGTAGACGAGGCCGACGCGGTCCTCGCCGCGCATCTTGAAGCTCATCGTCACGCCGGCCATGACCGGGACCATGTCGCCGAGCGGGGAGATCTGGCCGAGGAAGCCGCGCGTCGTCTCGGCCGCGCCGATGTCGCCGAAGTGGATGTTGAGCTCGCGGCCACGCGTGGGCGAATCGCCCTTCGCCATGTACTGCTTGAGGATCTCGACCGGGGTCGCGCCCTTCACGAGCATCGCGCCCATGTTGCGGATGAGCGGCGACATCACGTCGCGGCGTTCGAGCGCGTAGCATGACCCGACCGCATCCGCCTCCTGACCGAGCGAGCGGAAGAGCCCCCCGACGACCTTGGTCTGTCGATAGAGCGCCACCAGCCGCTCCTCGAGCGTGCGGGTGAGGCGCATCCAGTGGTAGAGCTCGAGCTTGCGTTCGAGCGGCAGCATCTCGCCGAGGTGCCGCTCGCTCGGGCCTTCACCGGCCCGGCGCCGTCGACCGCTCATTCAGTACGCCGGGGCGAACTGGTGCCGCGCGTCCACCTGCACATGCAGCTGGACGAAGAACTTCTTCACGTTGCGGTCGAGCCGGCTCTCCCCCATCTGGTCGGTGTGGGCCTCGACGAAGCAGTAGTGCCCGCCCTCCATCCGCACCGACAGTTCCAGCGTGGACGGCACGTCCGGTGCGCCGACGACCCCGGTGAAGGTGCGGCCGCGCGGCGTGGCGCCGGTCTGGCGGAGGCCGATGGTCGGGAAGAAGCTGTCCGCGGTCGCGAGGACCTGGTCGGGGTGGAGCGAGGTGCGGTGGAAGTGGCGCATGGCAGAGGAAGGAAGACGGGGGGCGGAGGGCAGAGGCAGCGGGTGGGACTCAGCGGGAAGGCGGCACTCGATGGGCGCGGGAGCGACGCGCGCTCACTGCCCGGGCGGGGCTTCGTTCCGCACGTGCTGTCGCCAGTCGTGCGTCCGCTGCAGGACCTGCGTCGAGTCGCGGCGGAACTGGATGCCCATCATCCAGTCGCCCGCGGTGACGAACGTGAGCGTGGCGCGATACGTCCCGGCCTCGGGGCCGTACTTGAAGCCGTTCCAGACCGTCTTGCGATCAGCATTCGTCGCGAAGATGCGTCCCTCCCCGTCGACGATCGGTTCCTGCGTCGCCTTGTCCTTCACCACGATCGTGTACGTGATGCGCTCGATCGCCCGCGGCGGGGAGACGTCAGGCCAGACCTTGAACTCGAAGTCGTCGGTCGCGAAGCGCATCACCGACGGGTCGTCGGCCGGGCCGCAGCTCAGCGCGGCCGCCGCGAGGATCGCGAAGGCCAGGAAACGGAGGCGGGTGAGGCTCATGGACGGGCTCCTGGGGTCGAGCGGCCGCCGCGGGAGCCGCGGCGCGCACCAGGTAAACCTAGCGGAGCGCCGTCGCGCGGGCGACGTGCCGGACCCGCTGCGCGAAGGTGACGACCGCGGTCACGGCCAGGAGGATGACGACCCCGTCCATGACCCACCCCCCGAGGTCGCGGCCGAAGAACGCCTGGGGGGCCGCGAGGAGCGTGATCCGCTCCGGCCGCTCCATCCACCCCACCCCCTTCATGTCGACCCCGATGAGGTCGGCGCGCGACCGCGTGTACGACGTCAGGAAGGTCGCGACCAGCGCCACGAAGGCCACCGCGAGCATGGGGTCGGCGCGCGGCACCGCGTGCCAAGCATAGAACAGCATGAGCCCCCCCAGGAGCGCCCCGTCGGCGACCCGGTCGAGCGTCGCGTCGTAGAACGAACCGAAGGCGGTCGCCGTCCCGGTCCGCCGCGCCACGGCGCCGTCCACCACGTCGAAGAACGCGAGGATCCCGAGCGTCCACCCCCCCGTGCGGATCCAACCGGCCGCGAAGAGCACCCCCACCCCCACCGCGCTCACCGTGCCGAGTGAGGTGATGGTGTTGGGACTGATCCGTCGGGCGACGCACCAGGCGATCAAGGGCTCGATGAGCCGCAGGTACCCGTCGCGGATCGCATGCCAGAGCCGCAGCAAGCCGCCCCAGCTCAGTAGAGCAGGTACGGCTTCACGCGCCGCTGGAACGCCACGATCGACGGCTGGGCCCGGTCGATCACCTCATCGGGATCCTCGCCACGCACCAGCGCCTCACGCGCCGCGGTCGCCCCGAGGCGCAGGTCGACCGTGCGCGCCGTCAACCGCAACGAATCCGGGTGGGCCTTCTGCATCGCCCACAGCAGTGCCGTTCCGACGCGGGCGACCTGGACCCGGTCGCGGTCCTCGACGACGATGCGCACCCCGGGGATCTCCTTCCCGGCGAACTTCGCGTCGCCCGGCCGGACCGGCGTGAACCGTTCGGCGACGAAGCGGACGCCGCTCAGGCCTCGCTCCTCGAGCATCGCCGCGACCTTGCGTGCATCGAGCCAGCTGGCCCCCAGTCGCTGGAACGGCAGGTCGGTCCCTCGGCCCACCGAGAGGTTGGACCCTTCGAAGGGCACGAGGGCGGGATACACGATAGCGCTGGTGAGCGACGTCATGGACGGAGACGGGGTCGTCCACGGCATGCCGGTCTCGTCCCACCACATGCTGCGGCGATAGCCCCCCATCGCGACCACGGTGAGTTGGACCGGGATCTTCAGCTCGGCCGCGAACCACCGCGCCATCTCGCCCATCGTCATACCGTGCCGCAGCGGCGCGGGATATAATGCGTAGGCCTGACCGCGCCGTTGCGGCGTCGGATCCTCGGGGTTGGCGAGGGCCGAGTCGAGCAGGAGCCCCTCGGTGCGGCCGCCAAGCGGATTGGGGCGATCGAGCACCACGAACGGGATGCCGACCCGCGCGGCAGCCCGCATCGCATAGACCATCACTCCCACGTAGGTCCACGTGCGCGTGCCGATGTCCTGCAGGTCGAAGACGAGCCCGTCGAGGTCGCGCAGGAGGCTGTCGGGCGGCCCGACGGTCCCGCTGAGGTACAGCGAGTGGACCATGAGCCCGGACCTCGTGTCGCGCATGTCCGGGAGGTTCTCCACGTCCTGGTCGCCGCGGATGCCATGCTCGGGCGAGAAGAGCCGGACGAGGCTCACGTTCGCGCGCTTGGCGCGCGGATCGGCCTGCAGCAGGTCCACGAGCGACTGGCCCTTGGCGTCGACCCCCGTATGGTTCGTGATGAGCGCGATCCGGCGACCGGCGATCACCTGGAGCGAGTCCTCCAGCAGCACCGTCATCCCCGGCCGGAAGGCCGGCCGGTCGGGGGCGCGTCGCCCCTCCTGTGCCCGCGGTGGCGTGGCGCACGCCACGCTCGTCAACAGCCACAGCGCGCCGATCCACGCTCCCCTTCCCCTCAGGGCCTGATGTCGCACTCGTCGCACCTCCGTCTGGCCGGCATCGCCGGCACGTTCGCCCTGCTCTCGTGCGCCGCGCCCGCGTCGCCCGGCACCCTCGCACCGACGCCCGGCCCCGTGGCCCTGCGCGGTGTCACGGTCCCCCTCACCGGTCCCCTCCCCGCCGCCGCTTCGCGGTGGATCGACGAGACGGTGGCCAAGATGCCGCTCCACGAGCGGATCGGACAGATGGTGATGATCTGGGTCCTCGGGGATTATACGAGCACGACGGACTCCTCGTTCGCCTGGGCGATCGACCGCATCCGGCTCGACCACGTCGGCGGGGTCGTGATGTCGCTCGGCTCGCCCATCGAGGTCGCGGCCAAGGTGAATGCGATGCAGGCGCGCGCATCGCTCCCGCTGCTCGTGGCGTCGGACGTCGAACCCGGCCTGGGCCGGCTCGAGGGCGGGACCTTCACGCCGGGCCTCCTCCGCGGCGGCGATGCCACGGTCCTGCCGAACAACATGGCGATCGGCGCGACGGGCGACGTCGAACTCGCGCGCGCCGCCGGTCGCATCACCGGGCTCGAGGCGCGCGCGATCGGGCTCCACGTCGCGTTCGGCCCCGCCGTCGACGTGAACAACAACCCGTCCAACCCGGTCATCAACGTGCGGTCGTTCGGCGAGGAGCCACGGGCCGTCGCCGCGATGGGGGCCGCGTTCGTGGAGGGCGTGCAGTCGGCGGGCGTGGCCGCGACGATCAAGCACTTCCCCGGCCACGGCGACACCGACACCGATTCGCATCTCGCGCTCCCCGTCGTCTCCGCCTCCCGCGCGCGCATGGACACGCTCGAGTTGCTCCCGTTCCGAACGGCCATCGCCGCGGGGGCCGCGGCCGTCATGAGCGCCCACATCGCGCTGCCCGCGGTCTCGCATGACAGCACGCCCGCCACGCTCGTCCCGGCGGTGATGCAGGACCTGCTGCGCGACACCCTCGGATTCCGCGGCATGACCTTCACCGACGCGATGGACATGCGCGGCGTGGGCGCGGGCTACGGCGTCGAGGAGAGTTCGGTCAAGGCCGTGCTCGCGGGCGCTGACGTGCTCCTCATGCCCGGTGACATCCCCGCCGCGATCTCGGCCGTGGCCGCCGCGGTCGAGCGCGGCGAGATCCCGCCCGCCCGCATCGAGGCGTCGGTACGCCGGCTTCTCGAGTGGAAGCTCCGCACCGGCGCGATCCAGCGCCCGTTCGTCGACCTCGATTCCTTGCGGGTGATCGTCGGCAGCGACGCGCATCGCCAGACCGCGCAGGCGATCGCCGACCGTGCCGTCACGCTCCTGCGCAATGACGAGGGCCAGGTACCGCTCGTCCCCGGCCCGCGCACCGCGATCATCACCTTCGCGAGCGAGTCGGACGTGAGTGCCGGGCGGACCTTCGGCAATGAGTTGCGCGCACTGCTCCCCGACTCGCGCGTGCTCCGCATCGCGCCGACCACGCCGCGGGCCCGGCTCGACTCGCTCCTCCGCCCGGCCGACCGCGTCGTGCTCGCGACCTTCGTGCGCACCATCGAGGGCGAGGGACGCTTCGCGATCGGCGAGCACGTCGCCCGCTGGGTCGACTCGGTGGCGCTCACGCGGCCGGTGACCGTCGTGGCGTTCTCCAATCCCTACATCATCCGCGAGTTCGGGTGGGTCTCGGGCTACGTCGCGGCCTTCGGGCGCGGCGACGCCATGGAGCGGGCCGCCGCGCGGGCCCTCGCGGGACGGATCCCCTTCCAGGGCCACGCGCCCATCTCGCTGCCCGGCTTCTTCCGCGCGGGCGACGGCCTCGCGATCACACGGCCCGCGGCGCCGGCATCGCTCGAGGATTCGCTGCGCACCCTCCTCTCGCGCGGCGTCCGCGATTCGGTCTTCCCCGGCGCGATCGCGATCGTCGGCGACCGCAATGGCATCGTCACCCAGGTGAGCGCCGGCCGCATCGACTGGGCCGCCGACGCGCCGGCCCCGGACCTGCACACGATCTGGGACCTCGCGTCACTCACGAAGGTCGTCGGCATGACCACCGCGATGATGCAGCTCTCCGAGCAGGGGAAGGTCGTGCTCGATGCGCCGGTACAGCGCTACCTCCCGGAATGGACCGGCCGCTGGAAGGAGCGTGTGACCGTCCGCCACCTCCTCACGCACTCGGCGGGCCTTCCGGCCTTCAAGCAACTCTGGAAGATGACCGGCACCGCCGATTCGGCGCGGGCCATCCTCATGAACACGGCGCTCGACACCATGCCCGGCGCCCGGATGGTCTATTCCGACATCGGCGCGATCCTGCTCGGGTGGATCATCGAACGGGTCAGCGGCCAGGCCCTCGACGCCTATCTCGCGGAGCGGGTCTTCACGCCGCTCGGCATGACGGAGACACGGTACCTGCCGCCCGCCGAGTGGCGTGCCCGCATCGCCCCTACGGAACGTGATCCGTGGCGCGGACGGCACCTGCGCGGCGAGGTGCACGACGAGAACGCCTACTTCCTCGAGCGCCCGGTCGCGCATGCGGGGCTCTTCAGCTCGGCACACGACCTCGCCCGCTTCGCGCGCGCGCTGCTCAACGAGGGCACCCTCGACGGCACGCGGATCGTGCGCGCCGAGACGGTCCGCGACTTCACGCGCGTACAGAACGTGCAGCTGTCCAATCGTGCGCTGGGGTGGGAGACGCCGAATGGCACCAACTCCGCCGGGCGCCTCATGAAGCGGCCGGCGTACGGCCACACCGGCTTCACGGGCACCTCCATCTGGATCGACCCGCCGAACGGTCGCTTCGTCATCCTGCTGACCAACCGGGTGAACCCGACGCGCGAGAACTCGCGGATCGGCCCCATCCGGACGGCCGTCGGCGATCTCGTCACCACCGCGCCGCTCGGACCGTCGGGCGCGGTGCGCGGCTCACCGCCCTGAGCGCGCCCGTCCGCGCGGACGGGCGCGACGGGGCGTCCGCCGTCGGCGCCGCGCTCGCGCACGCCCGTCCGCTCACCGCGCTGCGATTCCTCGCCGCGCTCTGGGTGCTGCTGCACCACGCCCTGCCGCAGGGCGACGCGACCTCGTTCACCGCGGCGCTCGGCGGCAGCGGATGGCTCGGCGTCTCCCTCTTCTTCGTCCTCTCCGGGTTCCTGCTGACGGTGCGCTATGCGCCCAACGGCGCACTGCGCGGGACGCCGCGCACCTTCCTGCTCGAGCGGGTCGCCCGCCTCGCGCCGACGTATCTCCTGGCGCTGCTCTTCGCGGCCGCGCTCTTCACCCGGGATGCGCACGTGCAGGGACTCGCCGCCGGGCACGTGACCGCGATCGTCTCGTCGGTGCTCACGGTGCAGCAGGCGTGGCGCCCCGAGACGGCGTGCCAGTGGAACTGCCCGGCCTGGTCGCTCTCGGTCGAGGCGTGGTTCTATCTCGCGTTCCCGCTCGTCATCGCCGGGCTCGGGGCGTGGCTCCTGCGCGGGCCCGCGCGCGCTGCGATGCGCCGCGGTGCGATGCTCCTCGTGGTATCGCTCCTCGCCTCCGCGCTGATCTTCCCGAATGGCGAGCGGTTCGGTGGCAGCTGGCCGGTACCCGTCTACTCGCTCTCCCCGCTCGCGCGGTGGCCGGAGTTCCTGGCCGGGATCGGACTGGCGGCGGTGCTCCGCGATTGGCGCCCCCCCACGCGGGCACCGGGGCTCTTCCTGCTCGCCGTCGGACTCGGCTGGCTCGCTCTCGCCGTCAGCGCGCGCGGCTTCGTCGCGGCGAATGGGCTCCATCTGCTGCCGGTCGCGTTGCCCGGGTTCGTGCTCGTGGTCGGCGCCTGCTGGGGCCTGCGCGAGCATGCGGGGCTTGGCCTGCATTCGGCCACCCTCGTGCTGCTCGGCGAAGCGAGCTACGCGCTCTATCTGTTCCATGCGCCCCTGCACGGGTACCTGCTCGCCGCGACGAACCGGCTGGTGGGGAGAGGGTATGATGCTTCGTGGCCGCTCTTCGCCGCCTATCTGGCCGTCGCGGTGCTTCTGGCGGTGGGGATCCACCGGGCGTTCGAGCTGCCGTGGCGCCGTCGACTCCGGATACGGTTCGGACTGTCAGGCCGGACTGACTGACGGTACCGACTTGTCGGCGGAACCCCGAAGCCTATATTCAGGATTAGTACGGACACGCCGCACCCGCGGCCCAGATCCCACTTCGGAGGGACCCATGAGCACGATGAATACGCCCGAGGTCGCGGTCACCATCACGTCGGCCGCCACGACCGAAGTCCAGAAGTTCATGACGGCGGAGAACGTCGCCCCAGAGGTCGGCGGGCTCCGCGTGAGCGTGCAGCCCGGCGGTTGCTCGGGCTTCAAGTACAGCCTGCTCATCGAGGACAAGCCCGCCGAGGACGACACGATCCTGCCGCAGGGTGGGTTCAACGTCTTCGTCGACCCGTTCTCGATGCAGTACCTGAATGGCGTCATCATCGACTACGTGACTTCGATGCAGGGCTCCGGCTTCACCTTCAAGAACCCGAACGCGACCGGCGGCTGCGGCTGCGGCAGCAGCTTCTCGGCCTGACCCTGCGATGCGCCTGATGGCGCCGGTACTGACATGACCGGGCACCACCACTCCGAGGCTCGCGGCTCCCATGAGGACCGCGAGCCTCGCGCCATTCCGATCGCCGAGGCGCGGGAACGCATCCGCACCCGCATCTTCGACACGCCGCCGGCGCTCGCCCGCGCCGTGGCCGAACGCATCGCCGCGGCCATCCGCCGCGCCAACGCCGGGGGTCGGCGTGCGGTACTCGGCCTCGCCACGGGCTCCACGCCCATCGGTGTGTATCGGGAACTCGTGCGGATGCACCGCGAAGAGGGGCTCAGCTTCGTGCAGGTCGAGACGTTCAATCTCGATGAGTACCTGCCGATGCACCCGGAGAGCCCGCATTCGTACCACCGCTTCATGTGGACGCACCTCTTCTCGCAGGTGGATATCGCGCCGGAACGGGTGCACATCCTCGACGGCACGCTCACCGGCGACGCGGTCGCCGCGCACTGCGCGGCCTTCGAGGCGGCGATCGCCGCGGCCGGCGGCATCGACTTCCAGCTGCTGGGCATCGGCAAGACGGGACACATCGGCTTCAACGAGCCGGGCTCGGGGCTCGAGAGCCGCACGCGCCGCGTGCATCTGGACCGCGTCACGCGGCGTGACGCCGCGAGCGGTTTCTTCAGCGAGAAGAACGTCCCGCGCGAGGCGCTCACGATGGGCATCGCGACGATCCTCGCCGCGCGCGAGATCGCGATCCTCGCCACCGGCGAGCACAAGTCGGCGATCGTCCGACGGGCGGTGGAAGGGGAGGTCGACCACGGCGTGCCGGCGACGTTCCTGCAGCGGCATCCCGACGCGACGTTCTATTGCGACGGCGCGGCCGCGGCGGAGCTGACGCGCGTCGCGACGCCCTGGCTGGTGGACGAGGTGCAGTGGACGGATGCCCTCGAGATCCGCGCCGCGATCTGGCTCTCCGGGGTGACCGGCCGTGCGGTGCTCAAGCTCTCCGAGACGGACTACGAGGAGCATCATCTCTCCGGCCTCGTCGCGCGACACGGTGAGGCCGGCGACGTGAACGGCAAGGTCTTCCGTGCGCTCAGCGAGCGGATCCGCGGGCGCGCGAAGCTGCCGCACCATGCCCGCATCGTCTGCTTCTCGCCGCACCCCGACGACGACGTGATCTCGATGGGCGGCATCCTGCGCAAGCTCATCCAGAACGACAACGAGATCACCGTCGCGTACATGACGAGCGGGAACATCGCCGTGTTCGATCACGACGTGCGCCGACACCTCGACGTCGTGATGCGGGTGGCGCGGGAGCGCGGCTTCGCCGAGGGGAAGCTCCAGGCCTACACCGACCGGGTGCTCGAAGCGATGGACGCGAAGCAGCCGGGCGAGATCGACCCGCCCGAGGTGGCCGACCTGAAGCGCATCATCCGCGAGTCCGAGGCCGTCTCCGGCATCGAGACGCTCGGCCTCGACGGCTCGCACGGCCGATTCCTCGACCTCCCCTTCTACCGCACCGGGACCATCGAGAAGAAGCCGGTGGGTCCCGAGGATGTGGCGATCGTGAAGGCGCTCCTCGAGGAGAAGCGTCCGCACTACATCTTCGTCGCCGGCGACCTGAGCGACCCGCACGGCACGCATCGCGTCTGCAAGGACGCGATCGACGCGGCGGTCGCCCAGCTCCACCCCGTCCGCACGCATGGGGCGCAGGAGCCGCCGCCCGAGTACATCGAGCGGACCGGCGGCGCCTGGACCCCCGAGGTATGGCTCTATCGCGGGGCCTGGCAGGAATGGCCCGTCTCCGAGGCGACCTGGCTCGTCCCGCTCTCGCGGGAGGAGCTGCGCCTCAAGATCCAGGCGATCTTCAAGCACCAGTCGCAGAAGGACTCCGCCCCCTTCCCCGGCCAGGACGAGCGCGAGTTCTGGCAGCGTGTGGAGCAGCGGAACACGGGCACCGCCGACCTGCTGGACCGGCTCGGGCTGGCCGAGTACAATGCCATCGAAGCGTACGTCGTCGATTGACCCCCTCCCGTGAGCTCATGTCGCATCTCGTCGTCGGTGTGGATGGTGGTGGCAGCAAGACCCAGGTGATCGTGGCCGACGGCCGCGGCAAGGAACTCGCGACCCTCACGGGGGCCGGGAGCGCCATCCGCCCGGGTGAAGCGCTGCATTCCGCCGAGGTCATCGGCGCGCTGGTCCGTGACACGCTGGCCACCGCCGAGCGCGAGGAGCGGCCCCGCGTGCTGGTGGTGGGCGTCGCCGGCGCCGGGCGAGAGAAGGAGCGGAAGAACCTGCTCCGCGCGCTCGAGGGCGAAGGCATCGCCGATGAGGTGGTGGTCACCACCGACGGCGAGATCGCCCTGGAGGACGCGTTCGGCGAAGGGGCCGGCATCCTGCTCATCTCGGGTACGGGATCGGTGGCGTACGGCCGTGGTCCCACCGGGACGCTGCTGCGGGCCGGCGGCTGGGGCCCGACCTGCGGCGACGAAGGGAGCGGCGCCTGGATCGGCCGCCGCGCGCTCAGCGTCCTCACCGCGTCGCACGATGGGCGCGAGCCAGAGACGCGCCTCGTCGGCGCGGTGCTGACCGCGCTGCAACTCGACGAGGTCGATGACCTCATCGCATGGGCCGCGGCCGCAACGCCGAAGGATCTGGCCGCCCTCGCGGTCCCGGTGGTCGCGCTCGCCGCCGAGCGTGACCTGCGCGCGAACTCCATCTGCACGATCGCGGCCGAGGAGCTCGTGCTCCACGTGCGCACGCTGGCGCGTCAGCTCTTCGTCGATGAGCGCGCGGCGGTCCCGGTGGCGCTCGCAGGCGGGATGCTCAGGCGCGGGTCGTTCCTCCGTCGCCTCGTCGAGCACCGCCTGAAGACGGCGGTGCCGGGGTCGCACCTGCACGGCGAGGAGGTCGTCGCCGCGCGCGGTGCGGTGAAGCTGGCCCGGCGGGCACTGGTCAACGCCTGAGCCATCGCGGCCCTGGTCTCGACCAGGGCCGCAGCCTCACTCCGCGCCGAAGTCGTGCGGCGGGAGCCCGCGGCGCAGGCGCGAGTTCTTCCAGCCATAGACGGCGTACAGCACCAGGCCGACCACGAGCCAGACGCCGAAGCCCTTCCAGGCGTTCATCGGCAGGCCGACCATCACGAAGATGCAGGCGAGCAACCCCGCAGGAGCGACGATCCAGACGAACGGCACGCGGAAGGGACGCGGCCGATTCGGGTCCTTGATCCGCAGCATGAGCACACCGCCGCAGACGAGCACGAACGCGAAGAGTGTGCCGATGTTCGTCAGGTCGTACGTTGCGACGTCGTCGGCGACGAGTGCCGCGAGCGCCACGAGCACGCCGGTGATGATCGTCGTCACGTGCGGCGTCCGGTACTTCTTGTGGATCTTGGCGGCGCCCTCGGGGAGCAGGCCGTCGCGCGCCATGGCGTAGAAGATGCGCGGCTGGCCGTACTGGAACACGAGCAGCACGGCCGACATCGAGACGACGGCCCCGGCCGAGATGATCCACTCGAACCGCTGCAACCCGGCGACGTCGAAGGCGTGCGCGAGCGGATCCGACGAGGCGAGCTGCTGGTAGGGTACGAGGCCGGTGGCGACCGCGCCGACGATCACATAGATGAGGGTGCAGATGCCGAGGCCCCAGAGGAGCCCGCGGGGCATGGTCCGCTGCGGGTCCTTCACCTCCTCCGCCGCCGTGGAGATGGCGTCGAAGCCGATGTAGGCGAAGAAGACGATCGCCGCGCCCTGGTGGATGCCCCGGAAGCCGTTGGGCGCGAACGGCGTGTAGTTCGCCGTGTCGATGTGCTGCGAGCCGACGATCACGAACAGCGCCAGCACGAGCAGCTTGATGCCGACCATGATCGCATTCGCGCGGGCGCTCTCGCGCACGCCGATCACGAGCAGCCAGGTGATCAGCATGACGATCACGAAGGCCGGGACGTTCACGAGGATCGGGATGCCGGCGAGCCGCGGCGCGGTGTCGAGGAGGCCGTGGATCTCCGGGTTGCTGCTCGCCGCGACCTGCCAGTAGCCGTGCGTGAGCCAGCCGGGCAGCTCCACGAACGGCGAGATGAGCGAGTTGAAGTAACCGCTCCACGAGATCGCGACGGCGACGTTGCCGACGGCGTACTCGAGGATGAGGTCCCAGCCGATGATCCAGGCGACGAGTTCGCCGAAGGAGGCGTAGCTGTACGCGTAGGCCGAACCGGCCTGGGGGATCATCGCCGCGAGTTCGGCATAGCAGAGCGCGGCGAGGGTGCAGACCGCGCCGAGCAGCAGGAAGGAGAAGATCAGCGCGGGTCCCGCGCCATAGCGCAGGATCTCGCCGTTCGGGCCGATCGAACCGGCCGCGGCGGTCCCCAGCGTGGAGAAGATGCCGGCACCGATGACCGCGCCGATGGAGAGCGCGATGAGGTCCTTGGTGCCGAGGGTGCGCTGCATCCCCTTGCCTTCGTGCCCTTCGGGGACGGCGTCAGCGATCGGCTTGCGAGCCCAGAGCGAATTCATCCGGGGAAGCTACGCGCCCCCGGTTCGCCGGACCAGTCAGCGCGCGGAGGCTTGGATCGATACGGTGTCGCGCACCGGCGTGCCATCCGGCCGCACGGCGGGACGGAACCGGACCGACGCGAGCATCTCGCGGATCTTCTTGTTGTATCCGCTGTCGCGCGACGGATTGAAGGCGATGAGCCTGCCAACGCCGCGTTCGTCCACCTCGAACACGGCGACCATATCGTATGGCTTGACCTTGTTCGGCACGGGGATCGGCAGGATGGCGAGATCGGTCACGCGGGCCGGTGAGATCTCACCCGGCCCACCACCGGTGCCAGGCCCCACCCCGGACCCGCGCCCCGTTCCGACGCCGGACCCGACGCCACCACCACTCCCCGGCCCGTTGCCACCACTGCCATCGTGGCCCGTACCACCGCCCGCGCCTGGGGTCGGGGTGGTCGGGCCACTGGAGGGCGTCTCCGCCGGCTGCGGGGTCGGTGTGGGCGGCGTTGGCGTCGGGTCCGGCTGCTTGGTCGGCTCCGGCGGCTTCGGCGGCGGTGGGACGACGGGCGGGATCGCGGACGGGGAGACCTTCGGAATGGGCGCCACCTGGAGATATCGAAGCTTCTCCGGCTTGATCTCCTCGCCGCCGGTCCCGCCACGCCCCCCACCGCCACCGCCGGCCGGACCGGGACCGCCGCCGCCCGTGGTCTCGTCGAACACGACCGACGTGGCGATGATCGGAGGGAGGACCAGCAGCACCACGATCAGCAGATGGAAGAGCGTCGACAAGACGAGCCCCGCACGCCCGCGCGGGTCACGGTCCGGGATCCCGTGGAGGGGCCGGATCGGGCGCTTGGGGAAGCCAGCGGGCGTGAGGTCGGTGGTGCTCATCTGGGAATGAAAGGGGCGAACGGGTCGGCGCGTTCCCGAGTCAGGCTCCTGAAGTAATACGGCGGACGAGCCTGGAAAGGTTCGTCCGCCGTATCTGCCCCGGGGACCGAGGCGCTTACTGCGTGTCCTTCGGCGTGACGCCGATGACCTTGACGCCCGAACCACGGGCGACGTCCATCGCGAAGATCACGTCCTGGTACTGCACGGACGGATGCCCCTTGATGAACATGATCTTCTCCGGCCGCGGGTCATAGACCTCCTTGAGCCGCGCACCGAGGCCTTCCTTCTTGACCGAGTCACGGTTGACCGCGAACCAGCCGTCGGGCAGGACCTCGAGCACGATCTGGTCGGAGGCGTTGTTCGCCGTGACCACCGCCGGCTGCGGATCGGGCAGCTGGAGGTCGATCGCCTTGCGCATCATGGGCTGCATGATCATGAAGATGATCAGCAGCACGAGCATGATGTCGATCATCGGCACGACGTTCGGCTCGTTGTTCAGCCCACCGTGGTCATTTCCTACGCTCATTCCCATGGTCGGCTCCCTTACGGCGTCTTGGTGGGTTGCTTGATCTCGTCACCCGCCACCGAGGATTCGGTCCCTGGCGTCTGGTCCGTGATCGCGGCGACCACGCGGACGCCATTCTTCGAGGCGATGTCCATCGCGTCGAGGATCTTCCCGTACTCGAGGCCCTTGTCGGCCTTGAGGTAGAGGATCTGGTCGACCGTCCGGACGGTGTAGATGTTCTTCAGGGCATCACCCAGCGTCTCGTTGGCGATCGGCTGCTTGTTCAGGAAGTACTGCCCGAACTTGTCGATGCCGAGGATCTGATCCTCGTCGGCCTCGGGGTGCGCCTTCAGGTTGATGCCCGAGGGCGGCTCGGCGGTGAAGCCCGTCGCGACCGCCGGCGTCACCACCATGAAGATGATGAGGAGCACCAGCATCACGTCGATCATGGGGACGACGTTCGGCTCTGCCTTGACGCCGCCCCCGGCGTTGACTGACATACCCATCGCGAATCCCTCCTGGGATCGTCGAGGAGATTACTGCGAGATCGGGGCGTTGCCGCCGGCCTTCGTCGAGAACTCACGGGTGAAGCGCGAACGGCCGAACTCGCCCGAGACGCCCTTGATCAGGTAGTCGATCATCTCCTTCGAGACGTAGGTCATCTCCGAAGTGAGGTTGTCGATCTTGGTCTGGAAGTAGTTGTAGAACCACACCGCCGGGATGGCGACGAGGAGGCCGAAGCCGGTCGCGATGAGCGCCTCGGCGATGCCGATCGTGATCGCGGCGATGCCGGTCGAGCCCGACGTGCCCATGGCGGCGAAGGCGTTGATGATGCCGAACACGGTGCCGAGGAGGCCGACGAACGGCGAGGTCGATCCGACCGTCGCGAGGACCGCGAGGCCGCGCTTCAGCGAGACGATCTCGACGAGCATGTTGCGCTCGACGGCGCGCTCGGCCGAGTTGATGTCGGAGACGGTGACCGAGCCATCGAGGATGAGCGGCTTGACCTCATCGAGCGCGCCACCGAGGACGCGGGCGACGTGCGACTTCTTGTACGACTGCGCGAGGTTGATCGCCTCGGAGAGGTTGTCCTCCTCGAGGAACTGCGAGAACTCGGGCGCGAACTTGAGCGTCTCCTTCTGGGCCTTGCGCAGGTTCCACCACTTGCCGAACGCGACGGTCAGCGACCAGAGCGACATCACGGCGAGCGTGAACCAGATGCCCTTCGCGAACGCGGGGCTCTGCGCAAAGATGTGGCCAATATCCATGTTCATGCGACGAATCTCCTGATGGGTCGGATAGGGAAGGGTCTGGTCTACTTCTGGAGGGCGAAGACGAACGGCTGCTGGACGAGCTGCTTCACCTTGCGTCCGCCGACCTCGGCCGGCAGGAAGCGCATGTTGGGCAGCGCACTACGCAGCGCCGCTTCGAACAGGTCATGGGACTTGCGGATCGTCTTGTAGGTGTTGAGCTCCACGCGGCCCGTCGTGTCGACGACGAACTGCGCGAGCACCTCGCCCTCGACGCCGGCGGAACGGAGGATGTCCGGGTAGCGCGGCACGCCCGTGCCCGGGACCGGCGCCACCGGCTTCTCGACCTGGAAGTCGAAGTAGGGCTGGTCCGTCTGGATGGTCTGCGCCTGGCCACCCACCACGCCCGCCGCGATGCCGCCCGCCACGCCACGACCCGAGAAGTCATCCTCGTTCGTGAGCTTCTTGGACAGGTCGATCTCCGGGATCACGTCCGGGATGTTGATCGGCGCGGTGAGCACCTGGAAGCCCTTCGCCACCGGCGGCGCGGCGACCGCGTCGGGCGGCGGCGGCGGCGGCTCATCCGGCGGAGGCGGCTCGTCCTTCTTGATCTCGACGAAATCGACCTTCTGCATCACCTCTTCCGCCACCGCCTCACCGACCTGCTTGGTCGCGATGAGCGACCCGGTGATCACGAGGCCATGGAAGACCATGGAGAAGATCGTCGAGCCCAGCGAGCGCGTCTTCTGCGGCTTCGACTCGATCAGGTTGTTGAACACGCGTACGTCTCCGAGGGTGAAAAGTCGCGTGACGGCGCCCGGGATCGTTCGTCAGGGCGTCGACCGTGGCCGGAAACTAGGGGCGCCGGATGACGCTGGTAATCGGGGGAAGATTAAGATTCGCTTAATGCCCCGTGAGCTTTCGCCGGGGGCGCAGCGGCCGGCTCCGCCGGGATCGTCACCGTGAAGGTGCTCCCGCGCCCCAGGCGCGAGGCCACATTGATCGCCCCGCCATGCGCATGGGCGATCCACTGGGCGATCGCGAGCCCGAGGCCGAAGCCGCCCCGCTCCGAGGCCCGCGAGCGCGCCCGGTCGGCGCGCCAGAACCGGTCGAAGATGAACGGCAGGTCGGCGGCGGCGATGCCCAGCCCGGTGTCGTGTACCGCGAAGGCCGCCTGGTCCCCACGCCGTTCGAGGGCCACGGTCACCGACCCGTCCGGCCCCGTGTACTTGACGGCGTTCGTGATCAGGTTGAGGAACAGCTGGCGCAGCCGGACCGGGTCGCCCAGCACCTGCACCGGCTCGATGGCGACCAGCGACACCCTCACCCCCTGCCCCTCCCCCAGGATCGTCGCCGTCTCGTAGACGTCCTCGACCATCGCGTGCAGGTCCACCCGCTCGCGGTGGATGTCGAACCGACCCTCGTCGGCCCTCGCCAGCGTGAGCAGCGAGTCCACCAGGTCCGCCATCCGAGCCGACTCGGCGAGCGCCTCCTCGAGCGGCGGGAGCAGGTCAGGCGGGACGTTCGGGGCCGACATGGCGCGCTCGATGTCCGCGCGCATCACGGTGAGCGGCGTCTTGAGCTCGTGGCTCGCGTCCGCGGTGAAGCGCCGCAGTGCGGCGAAGGAGCCCTCGAGTCGCGCGATCATCGCGTTCACCTTCTCCGCCACCCGGTCGAGCTCGTTCTCGCCGCTCTCCACCGGGAGCCGGCGGTGGAGCGATCGCCCGTCCTGGATCGCTTCGATGTCGGCGATGAGGTGGTTCACCGGCTCGAGATACGCCCCCGCGAGCGCCCACGCGGCGAACACCGAGAGGACGAAGATCAGCGGAAAGGCGATGAGGATGGGCGTGAAGATGTCGAGCCGGTAGAACTCGAGTTCCTCCGCCGATTCGGCCGCGACGACCCGCAGCGCGGGGCCGCGCTGGGCCGGGCGTTCGAAGTTCACGCGGACGAAGAGGCGACCCGGGAGCGAATCGAGCGTGATGAATCCCGCGGGACGCTCCGGCGTGAAGGCGCGAAGGATCGCGGAGATCAGCTTCGTCTGGTCCTTCTCCTGGAGGGCCGCGACCGGCGCGCTGGCATAGAGGAGTCGTCCCGTGTCCGCGACGAGCACGAAGCCCGGTAGCGCGGCCAACCGGCTCCCCACGCTCGCCGAGAGCGGCGGGAGCGCGCGGAGGACCGAATCCTCGGGGATGACGACGCTGCCGTAGAGGCTCGTCCCCGCCTGCTCGAGCACGCGGGAGCCGAGGCGCGCGATGCTCTCCACGCGCATCTGCAGCACGCGTTCGGCCGAGCGGCGGCTGGCCGAGAGCATCACGGCCGCGAAGACGAGGAGCGTCGCGGCGAGCGCGACCGCGTACGCCAGCGTCAGCCGCCCGCGGATCGTCCGCACGCGCCGCCCTAGGCCTTGAGCACGTAGCCCACCCCGCGCACGGTGGTGATGAGCTTCTTGTCGTGCGGCGCGTCGATCTTCTTGCGGAGGTGGTTGATCACCACATCGACGATGTTGGTGCCGGGGTCGAAGTGATAGCCCCAGGCGTACTCGGTGATGAGCGTGCGCGAGAGGACGCGCCCCGCGTGCCGGGCGAGGTACTCGAGTACGAGGAACTCCTTCGGCGTGAGCTCGACGGCCTTGCCCGCGCGCGAGACCTCGCGGGCGTCGAGGTCGACCACGAGGTCGGCGACGGTGATGCGCGGGGAGACGATCGCGCGCGGCCGCCGGGCGAGCGCCTCGACGCGCGCCAGCAGCTCCTCGAAGGCGAACGGCTTGGTGACGTAGTCGTCGGCGCCGGCCCGCAACGTCTCGACCTTCGCGTCGACCGCGTCCTGCGCCGTGAGCACGAGTACCGGCTTCTCGAACCCGCGGGCGCGCAGGTTCCGCAGCACCTGCTGCCCCGTGCGCCCCGGGAGGCGCAGGTCGAGCACGATGATGTCGTACGGCTGCGACCGCGCCAGCGCCTCGCCCTCCTCGCCGTCGGCGACGAGATCCACCGACCAGCGCTGCTCCTCGAGCCCGCGCTTGACGAACTGCCCGACCGTCGGGTCGTCCTCGATGACCAGGACCTTCATCTAGCCCACCACCGGGAGGATCACGCGGAAGGTGCTCCCCTGCCCCAGCATGCTGTCCACCTCGATGCTCCCCCCGTGCTCCTGCACGATGCCATAGCAGATGCTGAGGCCGAGCCCAGTGCCCTGCCCCTGCGGCTTGGTGGTGTAGAACGGCTCGAAGATCTTGCCGAGCTCGCCGCGCGCGATCCCGTGCCCGGTGTCGACCACCTCGGCGATCGCCGACGTGTCGCCGTCACGACGGGTGACGATGCGCACCGTGCCCTTCTCGCCCATCGCATCCATGGCGTTGAGCAGCAGCGCCATGAAGACCTGCACGAGCTGCTCGGTGTTGGCCTGCGGCACGCGGCCGAGGAGCGGGTCGAGCTCGGTCTCGACATGGAGGCGCTTGAAGCGGACGTGATGCTTGAGGAGGAAGAGCGTCCGCTGGATGACGTCGTTGAGGTCGACCCGCTCCTTGCGCGGCTGCTTGGGCCGGCTGAAGTCGAGCAGGCCGTCGACGATCTGCTTGCAGCGCACGACCTCCTTGTCGATGATGTCGAGGAAGTCCTGCGTCTCGGGTGCGATGGTGACGCCGGAGCGCTCCAGGTCCTCCATCCGGTAGCCGAGCGACTCGGCGCAGGCGGCGATGGTCGCGAGCGGGTTGTTGATCTCGTGCATGACGCCGGCCGCGAGCTGGCCGATCGCCGCCAGCTTCTCCGCCTGCGTGAACCGCTCCTGCGCCTGCCGCCAGTCGGTGATGTCCTCGCCGATCGTGATCACATGCGTGACCGCGCCGTCCCCGAGCCGCATCGGGATCTTGGTGATGCGGTAGGTCCGCTGCTCGCCGGAGGCGAGCGACTCCATCTGGTACTCCTGCATCCGGCCCGTCGAGAAGACGTCATCGAACTCGCGCCGGAGCATCTCCGCCGGCTGGCGATGCAGGATCTCGAAGATCGTGCGGCCGAGCGCCTCCTCGCGCGAGACGCCTTGCATGCCGGTCTCGCGCTTGCGGTTCCAGCTCTGGATGCGATACTCGCGGTCGATCACGTAGAGCCCGAGCGGCAGCGAGTCGATGATCTTCTCGGTGAATCGCCGCCCCCGCTCGATCTCGGCCGTGCGCGAGGCCACCTCCACCTCGAGCTGGCGCGACCGTTCGGCGTGCGTGAGCTCGGGCGCGAGGAGATTCGCGAGCGCCGTGACGAGCAACCGCTCCTCGGACGCGAGGGGGCGCGTGAGACGCAGCGCGAGAACGCCCACCCGTCGCTCGCCAAGGACGATCGGTTCGATGTGCGGACCGCCCGGGACGCCCCCGGCCGCGAGTCCGACTCGCACCTCCGCTTCGGTGATGCTCGTCCCGCCGCTGGTCCACCCGCGGATGATGCCCTGCGGCGCGTGCAGCCAGACGGCCGTCTCCGACGCCTCCACCAGTTCGCGCACCGTGGTGAGCATCCGTTCGATGCTCGTCTCCAGGGCGCGTGCCGAGGCGAGTTCCGCACTGATGCCGGCGAGGGCACGGAGGGCGCGCGCAGCGCGCGCGTCCGCGTCGGTCGGCAGGGTGGGCGGGGTGGTCATCGGTGCGGAGGGATGAGCGGAAGCTATGCCGCGGCCGGGGCGCGCGACAAGGTCGGGAACGGTCAAGCTGACAGCGGCTCCGGTCGCGTCGGCAGAGGGATGTGCCGTGACGGCCGGGCGGCGCGGGCACACCGCATGCGCGAGGAGGAGACAGACGGGCACACGGGTGCCTGTGCCATCAGCGTCTCACATCTGCCCTTCGGAGGATCGACCCATGGTATATCGCACGACGACCCTGCCCCCGCTCTTCACGCTCCGCCGCGAGGTCGACCGCCTCTTCGAGGATGCGTTCGGTCGCGCCGCGGCCGCGCCGGCGACCTGGAGTCCCGCGACGGATGTGCGCGAGGAGGCGGACGGCTATCGCTTCGAGATCGAGCTGCCCGGCATCGCCCCCGAGCAGGTCGAGGTGACGTTGGAGCAGGGCGTCCTGACGGTCCGCGGTGAGAAGCGAGCGACGACCGCGACGACGACCGAGGCCGCCGCCCCGAAGTGGCACGTGGCCGAGCGCGTGCAGGGCGCGTTCAAGCGGACGTTCCAGCTGCCGCAGGCAGTGTCGGAAGACCGGATCGCCGCGAGCTTCGCCAACGGGTTGCTGACGGTGGTGGTGCCGAAGGAAGCCCCTCGGGCGCGGAAGATCGACGTGACCGTGGCGTGAACGACGCAGGCCGCAGGATGAGGGCGTCGCCCCTCGTCCTGCGGCCTGCGTCCGCAACCGCCGGTCAGCTCAGTTTCGCGATCTCGGCCAGGATCTCGGCGTTCTCCCGCTTGGTGCCCGGCGTCGCCTCGACGTAGGACCAGCGCACCACGCCCGCCTTGTCGATCAGGAAGTAGGCCCGCTGCGAGAAGTAGCGCTCGGGATGCAGCACATCGTAGGCGCGCGAGGCGGTCCGCTTGAAGTCGGAGGCGAGATCGACGCCCATGGCGTACTTCGCCTTGAACTCCTTGAGCGACGGCACGGCATCGACGCTGATCGGGATCACCGTCACGTCCTTCCCCGCGAAAGCCGAGTAGTCGTCGCTGAAGGCGCAGAGCTCGGCCGTGCAGGTGGAGGTGAAGGCGAGGGGGAAGAACGCGAGCAGGACGTTCTGCTTGCCCTGGAAGCTCGAGAGCGTGACCGCGCTGCCGGCGGTGGTGTCGAGCGTGAAGTCGGGGGCGGGCGTGCCGATGGCGGGGACGGAGGCGCTCATGATCGGAGAGAAGGGTGGAGGATGGACTCAGGGATGAACCGGACGCGTCGGACGGGGGTTCCCGTCGGTCGAAGGGGCGTGCGGGCCGCGTGAGGGCCGGAGGGGGGCGAGCCGCGCGCCCGCGGGTCCTGTCCCCCGGAACGGCGAAGCGCCGGACCACGAGGTGGCCCGGCGCCTGCGATGGAGCGTGCCGGGATCGAACCGGCGACCCCCTGCTTGCAAAGCAGGTGCTCTCCCAGCTGAGCTAACGCCCCGCGAACACAATATAATCAGGCCGCCGCCTCCAGCGAATGGACGTCCGCGCCTCGACCGCGCCAGCACGATCTCGGGGCTCTTGAACGCGCGAGAGGGCGGCGCGCCACCTCGGCACGCCGCCCCCGTCACCTGCCCCCCGCGTCGCGCTACTCGTGCGCCGGGAGCGGCTCCATCGTGTCCGGATTCACCGGGACCTGCACCTCGTCGCGGTAGGGCGACGTCATCTTGAAGACCTGCGCCTTGGGGAACGCGTCCATGAACTGCGCGTAGCTCCAGACGAAGAGCCCGAGGAAGCCGGCGAAGATGCCGAGCTCCCAGAACCCGAGCGGCGCATGATCGACGCGCGTGCCGTAGATCGACGGATAGATCTCGGTGTAGCGCGCGAACCAGAGGCCGACGAACGACGCCGCCGCGAAGAGGATCATCGTCGGCGAGTAGAGCTTGGCCTTGACCGAGAGCAGGCCGAAGAACGGCACGACGAAGGTGAGGACCGCGGCGGCCATGGTCGTCAGCTTCCACGCGCCCGAGAGCCGCAGCGTGAAGAAGTGCGTCTCCTCGGCGAGGTTGCCGTACCAGATGATCAGGAACTGCGAGAAGGTCAGGTAGCCCCAGAACGCGGTGAACGCGAAGCAGAGCTTGCCGATGTCGTGGTAGTGCTTGTCGGTGATCAGCTCGGGGAGCTCGGGGAACTGGCCCTTCCACCACCGGAGCTGCACGGCCCACGTCATGAGCGCCACGAGCCAGCCGCCCATGAAGACCTGCCAGCCGTACATGGTGCTGAAGAAGTGGAAGTCGAGCGACATCGAGTGGTCCCACGCGAGGACGCACCAGGCGAAGCCGAAGACGATCGCCATGATCACCGCGAGCTTGCCCTGCAGCGAGTGCGTCGAGTGCAGCTCGCGCCGCTCCTCGCCGAAGCCGGCGCGCATCTTCGCGCGCAGGCCGGCGGCCCACGAGGCGCCATGCTCCGGCGTGATGCCCACGTCGAGGCGGACCGAGGTCCAGACGTACCAGACCTGCAGGAGCAACAGCGCGCCGAACGCGATCACCGAGCGGGCGTAGAAGAACCCGTGATTGAAGTAGGTCTCCTTCTCCTTGATCAGCTCGCCGGTGCCGACCAGGTCCCACCACGGATAGATGTGGGACTTGCCACCGATGATGATCACGAGCAGGCCGACCGCCGCGATCGGCAGGAAGGCGACATACCCCTCAAGGAAGCGGATCACGCCGCGCGACCAGCGCGCGGTGGTGATGCGCTGCACCGCCGAGAACATGACGGCGGCCGAGGCGATGGTGGTGAAGAAGAGCCAGTTGAGGAGGAAGGCCTGCCAGGCCCGCGCCTCTCCGGTGGCCGCCCCGACGGCGAAGAGGATCATGCCGAGGACGCCGACCACGAGTCCGCCCTTCTTGAGGGCGGCCGGCATCGACTTCTTCTGCAGGATGCCGACGAACTGGTCGCGCGGCGGGGAGTAATGGTGCTGGCCGCTCATTCGTGACCTCCGTTGTGCGCCGGGTCGGCCTTGGCCTCACCAGCGGGCTTCTCGGCCTTCAGGGTGATGCCCGTCGTGCTCGGCCGCGCGTAGGGGTGCGGGACCGTCGGGCCGACCTTCGAGTAGCCCGGGAGCGCGGTGCCGGTCTGGCCGGGGAACCCGACCGGGCCGGTCTGGACGGCGTAGCGGCCCTGGAGGCCGCGCAGGTAGTTCACCACATCCCAGCGCATCTCCTCGGGGATGCGGTTCTGGGGTGGCATCAGGCCGCGCCCGTTGCGCAGCATGCCGAAGATGTAGCCATCGGTCCGCGCCTGGGTCGCCGCGCCGTTGATCGGCGGAGCGAAGCCGTACATCGGGTTGAGCTGCTTGAGCGCGCCGTTGCCGTCGCCGAGGTCGCCGTGGCAGACCGCGCAGTTGATCTGGTAGAGCTTGCGGCCGTTCTCGAGCGACCGCGCGTCCGCCGCGACGGGGTTCGCGACGCCGGAGAGCGAGTCGATCGTCGCGGGCATCACCGCGTAGGAGACCTGCCACGACGCGACGGCGAGGCCGTGCGTCGGGACCGAGCCCTGCGGGTTGCCGCGGAACGGGATCGTGTCGCCCGCCGCCGAGTCGCTGGAGAACTTCTGCCAGGTCCCGATGGAGGGCTGCTGCTTCATGTCGGTCAGCCAGTCGTTCGGGTCGCAGGCCGCGAGGGCCAGCGGGAGCGCGACGACGGCCAGCCGACGCATGAGGTTACCGGTCACCACGCACCTCCACCGCGCCATGGCGGCGCATGATCGCCTCCACCTCGGCGAGCTTGTCCGGCGCGCATTCGCACCAGACGCCGTAGTTGCCCTGGCTGAAGCGCGCATCGTACCCGACGGTCATCGTCAGGCGGGGGATGCCGGCCAGGTAGAACATGCCGAACACGGTCGAGAGCGCGCCGACCATGACCATCACCTCGAACCCGAACACCGTGTACGGGATCCAGGTGGAGATCGCCTTGCCGCCGACGACGAGGGGCCAGTACTCCGAGCCCCAGATCGCGAGCCAGTAGCCGAAGCAGACGCCCGCGAGCGCGCCGACGAGCGTGAACTTCCGGACGGGCGACGGCGGCGGCTCGACCGCGTGCTCGAGCTCGTGCCGCGGGGTCGGCGTGTACGCCGTGATGTCCCCGAGCTTCTTGTGCTTCAGTTCCTCGATCGCTTCCACGGTGCTGTCGAGCTCTGCGAAGACGCCGATCATTCCGCGATGCATCTCAGTGCCCCCCGTGGTGCGAGTGCCCGTGCTTCATCTTGGGCGGGATGATCTCCTTGATCTCCGCCAGCGCCATCACCGGCAGCTGCTTGACGAAGAGCAGGAACCACATGAAGAACCAGCCGAACGAGCCGATGAGGAGCCCGTAGTCGACCCAGGTCGGCACGTAGCTCGACCACTGCCAGGGCTCCATGTCATGCGAGAGCGACGGCACGACGATCACGAAGCGCTCGAACCACATGCCGATGTTGATGAAGATCGACAGGATCCAGAGCCAGGTCGGGTTGCGGCGCAGCTTCTGCGAGAAGAGCGAGAGCGGCAGGATCATGTTGCAGGTGAGCATGATCCAGGCGGCCCACCACCACTGCCCGAAGACGCGATTCCAGAAGTAGTCCTGCTCCGCCGGGATGCCGCCGTACCAGGCGATGAAGAACTCGATCATGTACGCGAGGCCGACGACCAGCGACGTGAAGAGCACCATCTTCGCCGAGGCGTCGAGGTGGTTGAGCGTCACGTAGTGCTTGAGCCCGAACCACTTGCGCATCGGGATGATGATCGTCCACACCATCGCGAAGCCGGAGAAGATCGCGCCGGCGACGAAATAGGGCGGGAAGATCGTCGTGTGCCAGCCCGGCACGATGCCCATCGCGAAGTCGAACGACACGACCGAGTGCACCGAGAGCACCAGCGGCGTCGAGAAGGCGGCGAGGAACAGGTAGGCGCGGGCGAAATGGCGCCACTCGCGCTCGCTGTTGCGCCAGCCGAAGCTCAGGACCGACAGGATCTGCTTGCGCAGCGGGTTCGTCTCGCGGTCACGCAGCACCGCGATGTCGGGGATCAGGCCGACGAAGAGGAACGTCGTCGAGATCGTCAGGTAGGTCGTGATCGCGAACACGTCCCACACGAGCGGCGACTTGAAGTTCGGCCAGATCAGCCGCCAGTTCGGGTACGGGATGAGCCAGAAGAACTTCCACGGCCGGCCGATGTGGATGATCGGGAAGAGCCCCGCGGTCATGACCGCGAAGACCGTCATCGCCTCGGCGGCGCGGTAGATCGTCGTGCGGAACCCGGCCCGGAACAGGTACAGGATCGCCGAGATCAGCGTGCCCGCGTGACCGATGCCGACCCAGAACACGAACGTGATGATGTAGACGCCCCACATCACCGGCGGGTTGTAGCCGGCGACGCCGAGGCCCTGGTGGATCTGGTAGGCCCAGGACGCGGCGCCGAACGCGAGGCAGGTCAGGGCGAGCAACAGCCCGCCGAACCAGGCCTTCGTCGGCTTGAGGATCGCGAGGATCTCGCGATCGACCTGCTCGTAGTCCTTGACCGCGGGGAGCTGGATGTCGGCCGATGCGATGTTCGGCCGGCGCGGCTCGTCCGGATGCGCGATGGCAGTCATTGGTCGCGCCCCCTTACGCCGTGGCCGACGCCGTCGGCGCCGGATGGTTGACCTTCTTCAAGTAGACCACCGCCGTGAAGGTGTTGAGCTCCTCGAACACGTGGTACGCGCGGCGATCCTTCGCCCACTTCGCCACCGACCAGTTCTCGTCGGCCGCATCGCCGAAGACGATCGCGCGCGACGGGCAGGCCTGCGCGCAGGCCGTCGTGAACTCGTCCACGTGCAGGTCGCGCTGCTCGAGCGAGGCCCGGTTCTCGGCCTCCTTGATGCGCTGCACGCAGAACGAGCACTTCTCCATGATGCCCTTCTGCCGCACCGTCACGTCCGGGTTGAGCTGCCAGTGCAGCGGCTCCGGGAACGCGTACTGGGTGCGGTTCGGGTCGCCATAGCCGAACCAGTTGTAGTACCGGACCTTGTACGGGCAGTTGTTCGAGCAGTAGCGCGTGCCGACGCAGCGGTTGTAGACCTGCACGTTCAGGCCGTTCGGCGCGTGGTAGGTCGCGTACACCGGGCAGACGGGCTCGCACGGCGCGTTGCCGCAGTGCTGGCACATCATCGGGATGAAGCGCGTCTCGAAGTCCGGGTGCTCCGGATCGAACTTCACGTCCTTCGGCTCGCGGTCGAGCTCCCAGTACCGCTCGAGGCGGATCCAGGCCATCTCGCGCGAGCGCGTGATGTTGGCACCGAAGCCGGTGCGATCCGGCATCACCTGCGCGCCCTGCCAGGCCGCGCCGACGGTGGGGATGTTGTTCTCGGCGTAGCAGGCGGTGACGCAGGCCGAGCACCCGGTGCACTTGGCGAGGTCGATGGTCATCGCCCAGCGGCGCTTCGCGGCCCCCGACCAGTGGTTCGGGTCGTACTGGCCCTTGTCCTTCGAGCCCGGCACGCCGAACTCGCCCTGCGCGTCGTTCGCGGTCGGCGAGCGGAGCCCCGGGAGGAACTCGGTGCTCGCCTGCCCGTCGAACGTGTGCGGATGCTCCTCCTCACCCGCGAGCAGCGCGGGGAGGGCGATCGCCTGCGCGATGCCGCGGCCGTGCTGACGGCCCGAGCCCTCGACGGTGACGATGCGCTCGTTGCCGTTCGCCTTGGTGACCGATGCCTTCGTCGCGCCGAGCGCGACGCCACCGGCGCGATCCTCGGCGGGCGCCAACAGCGTCCACGCGTTCTGGCCGGCGACCGCATACCGGCCCGAGGCGGTGTGGCCGCGCCCGAGCGCGATGGCGATGGTGTCGGGCCGCAGTCCGATGTAGCCGAAGGCCGGCGCAGTGATCTCCCCCGCGCCCGTCTTCACCGTCACGTGCTCGCCGTCGGTGACGCCGAGCTTCTCGGCCGTCTCCGGGTGCATCTCCACCACGGTCTGCCAGACGATCTTGGTGACCGGGTCCGGCAGCTCCTGGAGCCACGGCTTGTTCGCGCCGCGCCCGTCGCCGAGCGTCGGCGAGGGATAGGCGATGAGGGTGTAGTCCCCCGTCTGGGCGGCGATCGTCGGGCGGCCCGAGACCGTCTTCGACGTGCTGGAGCGCGTCGCCGCCCCACCGGCCATCATTGCCGTCGGGAGCGCGTTCTTGAGCGCCTGGTTCCCGCCGATCCGGTTCGCGAGCCAGCCGCGATAGTCGGCCTGCGGGTAGCGCGCCGCCATCGACTGGTCGCCCTTCGCGACCGCGAGGAGGACATCGGCCGTCGCGCGCGAGTCGAACACCGGGTCCATCGTCGGCTGCTGGAGCGAGAGCGTGCCGCGCACCGGCTCGGCGTCACCCCAGCTCTCGAGCGCGTGATGGTCGGGGAGCACGAGGTCGCAGAGCGACGTCGTCTCATCCGGCACGCTGGAGAAGGAGACCTTGAACGGCACCTTCGCCATCGCGACGCCGAAGGCGACGGCGGGGGCGGTGGTGTAGGCGGGATTCGCGTGGCGCACCATGAGGAGCGGCACGTCGCCGGCATTCATGCGGCCGGAGAGTTCACGCATCTCGGCGTGGCCGGCCACACCCTCGAACGCGAGGAGGCCGTCGCCCGGCTTGATGGTCTTGCCCACGTTCCCGCGCGACTTGTTGAGCTCGGCGACCGCGGCGGCGAGTGCCCCCGCCTCGGCGTCATAACCGCCGGCGAGGATCGCGCTGGCGCTGGCGCCACGCACTTCCGCGATGAGCCCCTCGATCAGATGAAGGCCGACGCCGGCCGCCTCGGCCGCCTGCGAGGCCGACGCCTTGCCGAGGAGCGCGTTCACGATGTCGATCTCGGAGCCGGGCTTGGCCGGGATCCACTGGTCGGCATTGAGGCCGGTCAGCGAGCGACGCGCACCGACATAGATGAAGCGCGGCGCCCCCTCGACCTTGCCGCGGGCCTCGGAGAAGGCGAGCTGCTGCGGGACCGGGAGGCCCCACCCGTCGAGGAAGTCGGCGCTGAAGGAGACGATGAGCGAGGCGGCCGAGAAGTCGATGTGCGGCCACGACGCGCCGTAGGCGGCCTTGTTGGCCTGCGCGACGGCGATCGGCGCCTCGGCGTCGTAGCTGATGTGCGGCGCGATGCCGTAGCCGGCGAGGATGCCGTCGAGGAAGGCCGGGAACGAGCCCTGCTCGTGCTGGTTGACGAAGGCGACCTTGCTGCCCTGCCCGCGCGACTTGATCTCGCCGAGCTTGGTGGCGAGGGTCTGCATCGCCTCCGTCCACGTGGTCGGGACGAGCTTGTCGCCCTCGCGCTTCATCGGGCCGCGGAAGCGATCCGGGTTGTAGAGGCCCTGCAGGCCGGACTGCCCGCGGGCGCAGAGGGCGCCCCGATTGACGGGGTGCTCCGGATTGCCCTCGGCCTTGATGGCGCGCCCGTCACGGACCTCGACGATCAGGCCGCAGCCGGCCGCGCACTCGCGGCAGGTGGTCGCATAGTAGTTCGAGACCCCCGGCGTCGTCTGATCGGGCGAGACGAGGTACGGGATGAGCTTCTCGACGTTCGCGGTGCCGCATCCGACGGCGGCGGTGGCCGCGCCGGTGACGGAGAGGACCTTCAGGAAGCCGCGGCGATCGACGCCCGACTCGCCCTGCGCCCCGTGGGTCACGTCCTTCGAATCAGTGGTCATGGGGTCTAGTAGTGGCAGGTGGCGCAGTCGTACGTCGCCTTCTTGCGCGGGAGCGCGAGCGTGGCGGAATCAGGCTCCATGCCGGCGGCGCGCATCCCCTCGGCCGGCGAGTACCCGTTGACGTGGCAGGTCACGCACCAGCCCATGTTGAGCGACTGGGCCTGGAAGACCTGCGACATGTTGTTCACCTGGCCGTGGCAGGTCTGGCAGGTGACGCCGGCGTTGACGTGCCGCATGTGCGGGAAGTGCACGTACTCGGGGACCTTGTGGATGCGGACCCACGGCACGGGCTGCTTCTTGGTCCAGTAGTCCGTGAGCTTGGCGATCTCCGGGCGACCGGCGCCGACGAGCGTATGGCAGCCCATGCAGGTGCCGACCGCGGGAAGTCCCGGGTCCGGCGAGGTGCTGGCCGCGTTGTGGCAGAACGCGCAGTTCATCTTGAGCGAGTTCACGTGCACCGGGTGCGGGAACTTCACCGGCTGCACGGGCGAGCGGCCGATGCCGCCACCGACGTAGAACGTGTAGCCCGAGGCGCCGCTGTAGGACCACGGTCCGGGCTGGGCCTTGCCGAAGGCCTCGCGATTGGCCGCCTCGGTCGCGGTCTCCGGCGTACCAGCGGCCGGTGCCTGCGGAGCGGCGGATTGGGAGCCCGCATAGGCGGACATCATGGTCGCGGCGAACGCGATGGCGACCAACCCCGGGATGACGACCCACTTCCTGCGACCGGTCATGCGCGAGACTCGGATGGAGGGAATTCCGAATGGGACACTCGGCTTGTGAACGATTTCACAAGCCGCAGAGCCTCGGAAAAATGACCCGCGTCGGGGTTGTGTGCAAGTGCGCGCAAGGAATGGCCTTACGCACTCTCGTCCAGCCCCCGCTTCACGCGGTCGATCGTACGCAGCACCTCGATACCCATCGCGCGGACCAGGGTGAGCTCCCGGGAGTCCGGGCCGGCGCGATTCAGCAGCGAACGCACCGAGCGCATGATGTGTTCCGGGTTGCGCGTCCGGTAGAACGCGATGGCCGCGAGGGCGCGATCGATGTCGGCGAGGGCGCGCTCCCACTCGTCGTGCTTGGGGAGGGCGGCGTGATGCTTGTGACGCGCGATGGTGCGCGTGGCATCGCCGGCGGCGAGATGCAGCTCGTACGCCGCGACGAGCACCGCTTGCGCGATGTTGAGCGAGCTGTGCTCGGTGGTGGGGATCGTGCAGAGCGTCTGCGCCTGGTCGATGGCCTCGTTGGGCAGGCCGTGGTCCTCCTGCCCGAAGAGGAGGGCGACGCGGCCGTCGGCCGCCTTCTCGAGGACGACGGGCGCGAGCTCCCGCGGCGTGGTGAGCGGCCAGCGGTGCGCGCGACGCTTCCCCGCGAACGCCGCGACGTAGACGCAATCGGCCAGCGCCTCCTGCAGCGTGTCGAAGTGCCGGATCCGCTCCACGACGTCGCGGGTCCCGTGCGCGACGCCCTCGATGCGCCAGGGGTCGTACGCGACGGGTTGCACGAGGCGCAGGTCGTGGATCCCCATGTTCTTCATCACCCGGACGGCGCCGGCGATGTTGACGGGGTCCTGCGGCTTGTGGAAGACGATGACGACCTGGTCGAGGGCGGACATGGGTGGAAGTTAGTCCGGTCGGCTAGATTCCGGCCCCATGGACCTCCTCCTCGACCTGTTCCACCAGCTGCGCGACCTGAATGGGCTCGTGGCGACCGCCGGATACGCGGGCATCACTGCGATCATCTTCATCGAGACGGGACTGCTCTTCCCCTTCCTGCCCGGCGACTCGCTGCTGGTGACGGCCGGCGTCTTCGCCTCCGCCCCGAACCAGATCGTCACGCTCAACGTCTGGTGGCTCGGCGTGCTCTGCTCCATCGCGGCGGTCCTCGGCGACCAGATCGCGTACGGGATCGGGCGCAAGTCGGGGGAGGCGCTCTTCAACCGCCCCGACTCGCGCTGGTTCAAGCAGAGCCATCTGCGCGCGGCGCACGACTTCTACGAGCGCCATGGCGGGAAGACGATCATCATGGCCCGCTTCATGCCGTTCGCGCGGACCTTCGCGCCGGTGGTCGCCGGCGCGGCGAAGATGCACTACCCCACTTTCGTCTTCTACAACGTGATCGGCGGCCTCGCCTGGATCTGGTCGATGCTGCTGATCGGGTTCTACGTGGTGCGGATGGTGCCCGGACTCGAGGCGAACGTCGAGAAGCTCGCGATCGGCATCATCGTCGTGAGCGTGCTGCCCGGGGTGTACGGGTGGTGGAAGGGGCGCAAGAAGGGATGAAGGATGGAGGACGAAGGATGAAGCGGACGTGCCGGGCGCGTGGCGGTGTGCCCTCCTATATTGTCTTGCAACGTAGCTGACCCTGAAACGGAGTTCCGATGGCCCATACGCTGCCCGCGCTCTACTACGCCTTCGACGCGCTCGAGCCGCACGTCGATGCGCAGACGATGCAGATCCATCATGGCAAGCATCATCAGGCGTACGTGAACAACCTCAATGCCGCGATCGAGAAGGCGCCCGAGCTGGCGTCGTGGAGCCTCGAACAGCTCTGCCGCGACATCGCGAAGGTGCCGGAACCGGTGCGCGGCGCGGTGCGCAACAACGGCGGCGGACACTGGAATCACACGCTGTTCTGGAATTGCATGGTCCCCAAGTCGGGCGGCGCCCCGACCGGGAACGTCACGGCGGCGATCGACAAGTCGTTCGGTGACTTCGCGAAGTTCCGCGACGCCTTCAAGGCGGCGGCCGTTGGGCGGTTCGGATCGGGCTGGGCCTGGCTGGTGGCCGCGAAGGACGGGACCCTGTCCATCGAGAGCTCGCCGAACCAGGACAATCCCCTCATGGAGGGGCGGCACGCGATCCTCGGGCTCGACGTCTGGGAGCACGCCTACTACCTCAAGTACCAGAACCGCCGTCCCGACTACATCGACGCGTGGTGGAACGTGGTGCACTGGGGCGAGGTGGCGAAGCGGTACGACGCGCGATAACGAGGAAGGATGAAGGTGGGAGGGTCGGGGCGCGATGAGGTGCACCTTCCGGTGAACGACGGGTGCTGGACATGACAAGAGGGCGAGGCGAGCCGATGTCGAGGCTCCCTCGCCCTCCTTTCGCGCTCCCCGGTCAGGCCGCGGCCCGCTTCCCGATCCCTTCCACCTTCCTCCTTCAGCCTCGATCCTCCCGCCCTACCGCGCCGCCTCGCCCTCGAGATACGTGTAGCCCTCGAGCCCCGCGACGTACTCGGCGATGAACATGTTCGCCTCCTCGCGCGAGAGGTCCTTGCTGTTCTGGACCTTGCGACGGAAGGTCGCGAGCAGGTCCGAGGCGCGGAACTGCACGTAGTTGAGCACCTCGGTCACGGTGTCGCCGTGGACCATGTGGGTGATCTCGTAGTGATCGCCCTGCAGGCGCAGGTGCACCGCGTTGGTGTCGCCGAACAGGTTGTGGAGGTCGCCGAGGATCTCCTGGTAAGCGCCGGTCAGGAAGATGCCGAGGATGTACGCCTCGCCGTCACGGAAGACGTGCAACGGCAGCGACGGTTGGCCGTCGCGCCCCCCGATGAAGCGGTCGATCTTCCCGTCGGAGTCGCAGGTGACGTCCTGGATCGTCCCGCGCCGCGACGGCTCCTCGTCGAGCCGATGGATCGGCATGATCGGGAAGAGCTGGTCGATGGCCCAGTTGTCGGGGAGCGACTGGAAGAGCGAGAAATTGGCGAAGTAGCGGTCGACGAGCGCCGCGTCCACATCCTTGATGATGTCGTCGAAATGGTCGCGCTTGGGTCCGATGAGGCGCGACACCGCGTTCAACGTGCAGAGGTAGAAGGTCTCGGCCATGGCGCGCTCGCGGAGCGAGAGGACGCCGGAGTTGAAGAGCTGCTGCGCGCGCTCCTTGTCGAAGGTCGCGTCGTGGAAGATCTCGCGGACGCGACGCATGGCGACGTTCTTGCGGCTGACCGTCTTGAGGTCGTCGGCCATCTCGTGCAGGAGGGCATGGTCCTCCTCGGAGAGCACCGGGACCACGGGCTCGGCCGCCGATTCGACGTCGATCACCGAGAGCAGCAGCAGCGCGTGGTGCGCGGTGAGCGCGCGCCCCGACTCGGAGATGATGTCGGGCATCGGGAGCTCCTCCTCCCGGCAGGTCTCGGCGAGCGTGTAGATGATGTCATTGGCGTACTCCTGCGCGGAGTAGTTCATCGACGCCTGCGCGGTGGACTGCGAGCCGTCGTAGTCGACGCCGAGGCCGCCGCCCACGTCGACGTAGCGGATATCGAGGCCGAGGCGGCGCAGCTCGACGTAGAAGCGGCTCACCTCCTGCAGCCCGCGCTTGATGAAGCGGATGTCGGTGATCTGCGAACCGAGGTGGAAATGGATGAGCTTGATGATGTCGAGCATCCCCTCGGCCCGGAGCCGCTCGACGACCTGCATGAGCTGCGCCGAGGTGAGGCCGAACTTGGACTTCTCGCCCCCCGACTGCGCCCAGCGACCGGAGCCCTCGCTCGAGAGCTTGATGCGGACGCCGATCGTCGGCGTCACGCCCATCTCGCGCGCGACGGGCAGCAGGACATCGAGCTCGCTCACCTGCTCGACGACGATGAGCACGGTGTGTCCGAGCTTCTGGCCCATCAGGGCGAGGCGCATGAACTCCTCGTCCTTGTAGCCATTGCAGATGATCAGGTGATCGGTGCGGTCGGTGAGGGCGAGGACGGCCTGCAGCTCCGGCTTGGAGCCGCACTCGAGCCCGACACCGGTCGCCTCGCCGAACTCGACGATCTCCTCGATCACGTGCCGCTGTTGGTTGACCTTGATCGGATAGACGGTCGTGTACTTCCCCTCGTACTGGAACTCGGCGATGGCGCTCGCGAAGCGCGCGTGCAGCATCTCGATGCGCGCCTTGAGGATCTCCGAGAACCGGAGGAGCACGGGCAGGTTGACCCCTTGGGCCTCGAGGTCGTGCGCGAGTTCGAAGAGGTCGAGCGTCTGTTCGGGGCGGTCCTTGTCGGGTCGCACGACGACGCGCCCGGCCTGGTTGACGTCGAAGAAGCCGTCCCCCCACCCCTCGATGTTGTACAGCGCCTTCGCGCGCTCGATCGTCCACGGCGTGGCCACCGCATCCTTCGCGGCGGGGGTCGGCGCCACGGCGGGCGCGGCGTGCTCGGAGGTCGGGGAGGACGTCATGCCGTGAATAGTAGGGGCTCGGGGTCGTGCGCGGTATTCAGCGTGCCGCGGCGCCATTCGCCGAAACCCGCGGCGCGCGGTAGCGTAAGTCCCTTCGTCTCCATTCACCTCCGCCCCCGAGGAGCGTCGCATGCGCAGGATCCTCAAGTACGCCGGCATTCTCGCCGGCGCGGTCGTCCTCCTGGCGATCGTCGGTGTCGCCGGCCTCTACGCCTGGACCAGCAACGAGCTCACCGCGAAGTCCCCGCTCCCCGGACACGCCTTCACCGCCCCGACCGACAGCGCGAGCGTCGCGCGCGGGGAGCATGTGGTCCGCGCGATCGGCAAGTGCGGCGACTGCCACGGACAGGATCTCGGCGGCGACACGCTGCTCAACGATCCCGCGATGGGGCTCATCTACTCGCCGAACCTCACGCGCGGCGCGGGGGGCATCGGCGGGACGTACACGGACGCGCAGTGGGAGGCGGCGATCCGCCACGGCCTCGCGGCCGATGGGCGCCGGCTCGTCGTCATGCCCTCCAACGAATACCAGTTCCTCTCGGACGAGGACCTCGGCACGATCATCGCCTACCTGCGCACGGTGCCCGCGGTGGACCGCACCGGCCCCACGCAGCGCGTCGGTCCGCTCGCGCGCGCCCTCTACGCGGGCGGCGTCTTCCCGATGTTCCCGGCGAAGGCGGTGACGCACGGCGATGAGGTCGTGCCGTCGGTCGCGATCGACTCGACCGCGGCGTATGGCAAGTATCTGGGCGACGTCGGCTGCAGCGGATGCCACGGCGTCACCTACGGCGGCGGCGCGATCCCGGGAGGCCCGCCGGACTGGCCCAAGCCGGCCAACCTCACGCCGACCGGGATCGGGCACTACACGCAGGAGGGTTTCGTCTCCGCGCTGCGGACCGGGAAGCGGCCCGACGGCACCGAGATCGATCCCTTCATGCCGATCGCGGCGACGCGACAGATGACCGATGTCGAGATCGTCGCCGTCTACAAGTACCTCCGGACGTTGCCGGCGAGGCCGTTCGGGTCGCGCTGACCCCGCCGGACTGAGGTCGTCGTTCGTCTAGGGCCGCGCCGGCATCTGGTCGCGGCCCTTCTCGAGGAAGGGGATCCCGCGCTGCATCCACTCGGGCGCGGGCGCGCCGAGCAGGTGGTGCGCGAAGAACTGCTGCATCCGGCGGTCGATGTCCTTCTGGTTGGCGTACTTCCGCGGGTTGTGGGCGTCCCCGTTGTAGTTCACCATGTACGCCTCCTTGCCCAGTCGGCGCATGGCGATGAAGAACTCGATGCCCTGGTACCACGGCACCGCGCCGTCATTGTCGTTCGCCATGAAGAGGACGGGCGTGGTCACGCGGTCGAGGCGGAAGAGGGGCGAGTTCTCCTCGTAGCGCTCCGGATACTCCCAGATCGACCCGCCGATCCGGCTCTGCCCGCGCTCGTAGTTCACGATCGCGCGCTCCACGCCCGACTCCCAGCGGATGCCGCCGTACGCCGAGAACATGTTCACGACCGTCGCATTGGGCACGGCGGCGGCGAAGAGATTGGTCTGCGTGATGATGTACGCGGTCTGGTACCCACCCCACGACTGTCCGCTGATCCCCTGACGCCGGGGATCGGCGATGCCGCGCGCGATGAGCGACTGCACGCCGGGCACGATCGACTTCACCGAGCTGGGCCCGGGATAGCCGGGCGTGTAGTGGATGTTGGGCATGAACACGAGGTAGCCGAGGCTCGTGTACACGACCGGGTTGATGACGTTGCGGCCCGCCGGGCGATTGTAGTTGTAGAGCCCGTCGGACAGCTGCTCGTAGAAGTACGTGATCATCGGGTACCGCTTGGAGGGATCGAAGCCCTCGGGCTTGTAGAGCAGCCCTTCCATCGGCACGCCGTCGCTGTTGTCCCACTTCACCAGTTCGACATCACCCCACGAGTACTGCGCCTGCTCCGGCATCGCATCGGTGATCCGCGTCAGGCCATCGAACGTCGTGCCGGTCCAGAGGTCGGGGAACTCGCGGTAGTCGGCGCGCGCGACGAGGAGCTGGTCGGACTTGCGCGCCTTCTGCACGACCGGGAATGACTTGGGCGCCATGAGCAGGCGCTCGGGCCCACCCGTGACGCCGACGCGGTCGCGATAGAAGCCTGCGTGCTTCGTGACGTTGTCAAAGGTACGGAGCAGCAACGGCTGCGTCGGATCGTAGAAGCGCTCCTCGGGATCGAGGTCCAGCAGGCGGAAGGTGAGCTGGCCCCGGCGCCCTGCCCCGTCCGTCAGGTTGCGCGGCGCCACGATCCCGAGCGGATCGATCTCCCAGATGTCGAAGCGGTCGTAGATGAGCACGCGCGCATCGTCCTTGGTCCAGCCGCCGACACCCCACGGGCTCGGGTCGCCCGGGGTGTCGTGCGTCTCCTGGTCGAACTTCACGCCGCTGATGCCGCTCGTCAGGTCGCGGGTGCGGTCGGCGGCGATGTCGTGCGCGCGCCACGCCCCCTTCTCCCACCAGATGACGAAGCGCGCGGCGGGAGACAACTGGCCGTTGCCGCGCACCTTCGTCGCGACCTGGCGCGTGACGCCGGTGACGGTATTGATCACGCGGATGTCGTTGCCGCCCTCGCCCGCGATCGCGTCGAGCTCGTACGGCACGTCGGTCGTCGCGACCGCCGTGCGCCCATCGTCGGAGAACTGCGCGGTGGGCATCGAGTCGTCGGCGATCCGACGGAAGCTGCGCGTCGCGACGTGGAACACCGCCGGATAGCTGCGACCGCGGTCCTGCCCCGCCTGCAGCCGCTGCATCGGTTGCGGACGCGTGTCACGCCAGTGCCAGAGGTCAACGATCGCACGTTCGGCGAGCGAGTCGGCGGGGATGGAATCGGGAGCGACGTGCGCGATGCCGAAGCGGAGGACGCCACCACCGCGCACGAACTCCACCGCGCCACGGTCGGCGATCTTGAGGCCCTCGCCGGCGGCACCTGCAGCGACCGCGATCGTGGCGGGCTGGACCCCCGGCTTCTGTCGCGTGCCGGCAAGCGAGGCATGATAGAGCGTGACGCGCGCCTTCTCGTTCTTCCACTCGTCGGCGTCGGTCACGAACGCGACCTGCGTCGCGGCCTCGTCGACCACGAGGCTTCGATAGTTCCCCGTCGCGACCTTGAGCGGCGTGACGGCGCCCGTTGCGAGCGTGCGCACGTAGACGCCGTCGATGCCGAGCGAGTCGGCGCCGGTGACGCTGTAGACGAGATAGCGCTCGCCGCGATCGATCGTGTAGTTGGTGACGCCCTCGATCCGCACCTCGGCGCCGGTCGCGAGTTCGCGGAGCACCAGTGGTGCGCCGGCATCCTTGCGCTTGGCCGGTGTGGCCGCGGAGTCGCGCGCTGGCCCTTCCGCGGCCGCGGCACGCCCGTTCGCCCCGCGCGCGCCGGCGGCAGGCGTGGTATCCGCGTCGATCTGGTAGGCGACGAATCGGCCGCCGTCGCGCGCGACCTGGAAGCCGCGCACCCGGTCGACGAGGGTCACCTTGCCGTCGGCGAGCGCGAGGATCGCGAGCTTGTTCTTCGGAGCCTCGGCCGCGCGCCCGCGCCGACCGCGCGCGGAATCGGAGGCGGCCTTGGTCGGATACTGGAGGAAGAGCACGTGGCGCGAATCGGCGGTCACGGTGGCCGCCTGCGCGCTGAACGGCTGGCCGGTCACGCTCATCAGCGGCCGTCCGGTCCAGCCGCGCGCGACGCGGTGCTCGGTGGTGCCGGTGGTGGCGCGCGCGACGAGCTCGCCGTCCCCGAGGGTGGGCGAGAGCGTATAGACGGCCCACTTCCCGTCGGCCGAGAGCGTCGGCTGGAGGATCGACCGCCAGAGGTCGTAGGTGTCCTGCGTCAGCGGCTTCCGGGCGGCCTGGGCCGAGAGGGCAAGCGGCGCGAAGGCGAGCAGGACGAGGAGGCGGAGGGCGCGCATGACCATGGGGTGCGGGGTCGGGGGTTATCTTCTGCCAACGGCTCACAAGTTACGCATCATCCTCCCCTCCCGCTGTGTGCCCATGAAGAAGCTGCTCACGTACTTCCTGCGCGGCCTGGTCCTCACGGTGCCGCTCGTGGTCACGATCGCCGTCTGCTGGATCGTGCTGACCCGCGTCGATGGCTGGCTCGGGCTGCCCATCCCCGGCGCGGGGTTCGCGATCACGATCGCCGGGATCACGCTCGTCGGGTTCCTCGGCACGACCTTCCTCTGGGCGCAAGCGGAGCGCTGGATGGAGGAGCTCCTGAACCGGCTGCCCTTCGTGCGGCTGCTCTACTCCTCGACGAAGGACCTGCTCAACGCGTTCGTGGGCGAGAAGCGCCGCTTCGACCAGCCGGTGCTGGTGGCGCTCTCGCAGGACAAGGCGGTCCGCACGTTCGGATTCATCACGCAATCGTCGCTCACGACGCTCGGGCTGCCGGGCGATGTGGCGGTCTACTTCCCCCAGTCGTACAACTTCGCGGGCCAGCTGGTGGTGGTCCCGGGCGACCGCGTGACGCGACTGACGGCGCCGAGTTCGGATGTGCTGGCGTTCATCGTGTCGGGCGGGGTCACCGACGTGCCGGAGCAACGGACATGAGCGGAGACCGTCGGATGCACCCCGGAGCGTCGTCGCGTCTGGCGACGGCGGCGTTCGCCGTGGCCCTCGCGCTGGCGAACCCCTTCGCGACGGGAGAGGCGGCGGCGCAGGACGCGCTGACGCTGCTCGTGCCCGACCGTGTCTTCCTGGGGACCGAGGACTCGGCGCGTACGGGTTGGGTCGTACTCGTGCGCGGACAACGGATCGCGGCGGTGGGCCCGCGCGCACAAGTGCGTGCACCCGAGGGGACGACCGTGCGCGAGCTGCGCGGCACGACGCTCATCCCCGGGCTGATCGAGGGCCACACGCACCTCTTCCTCCATCCGTACGACGAGACGAGTTGGAACGACCAGGTGCTGAAGGAGCCGCTCAGCCTGCGCACGGCGCGCGCCGTCAATCACGCGCGCGCGACCCTCGAGGCCGGCTTCACCACGGCGCGAGACCTCGGCACCGAGGGCGCCGGCTACGCCGACTTCGGGCTCAAGCAGGCGATCGACCAGGGGATCATCCCGGGCCCCCGGTTGCTGATCTCGTCGAAGGCGATCGTCGCGACGGGGTCGTACGGCCCGAAGGGCTTCGCGAGCGAATGGGAGGCGCCGCAGGGCGCGACGGAGGCGGATGGCACCGAAGGGCTCACGCGTGCGGCGCGCGACCAGATCGGCCACGGGGCCGACTGGGTGAAGGTCTACGCCGACTACCGGTGGGGCCCGAACAGCGAGGCACGACCCACCTTCACGGAAGCCGAGTTGCGGACGCTCGTCGAGGTCGCCGCGTCGAGCGGGCGGAAGGTCGTGGCGCACGCGGCCACCGACGAGGGGATGCAGCGCGCCGTGCGCGCCGGCGTGGCGATGATCGAGCACGGCGACGGCGGCACCGCGGAGACGTTCCGCCTGATGGCCGCGCGTGGCGTCGGATACTGCGCGACGCTCGCGGCCGTCGAGGCGACGGCGCGGCACGCGGGATGGCGGGAGGGACAGGCGCCCACCGCACGGATGCTCGCGAAGCGCGCGTCGTTCCGCCTCGCGATCGAGGCCGGCGTCCCGCTCTGCATGGGTGGCGACGCGGGGGTGTACGCGCACGGCACCAACGCATGGGAGGCCGAGTTGATGGTCGCGTACGGGTTGCGCGCCCCAGCAGCGCTCCGCGCCGCGACGAGTGGGAATGCGCGGCTGTTCGGGCTGTCCAGCGAGCTCGGCTCGATCCGCGACGGGCTGCTGGCCGATCTCGTCGCGGTCGAGGGGGACCCGACCGCCGACATCAGCGCACTCCGGCGCATCCGCTTCGTGATGAAGGGCGGCGCCGTCGTGCGCTGACGGGCGGGCGTCGATCGATCAGGGCTTGAGCCAGTACCCGAACCAGTCGCGCAACCGCCCGAGGCGGTCGACGAGCAGCCAGGGCTCGCCCGTGCGCGAGAGGTCGTGCGTCGAGCGCGGGTAGCGCACGAACTCCACCGGCACGCCCTGCCGCTTGAGCGCGGCGAACCACTGCTCGGCGTCCGTCATCGGCGTCCGGTGGTCCTCCTCGCTCTGGAGGATGAACGTCGGCGTGCGCACGCGCCGCACGTTCCGGATGGGCGAGAGCGAGTCGTACATCGCCGGGTTGTCCTGCGGCCGGCCGTAGAACTCGAACTCGGTGAGGCCCTGCGCGTCGGAGGTGCCGTACCATGACCACCAGTTGCTGATCATGCGATCGGCCTGCGCCGCCTTGAAGCGGTCGGTCTTGGTGGTGATCCAAGCCGTCATCACGCCGCCGTAGGAGCCGCCGGTGACCCCCATGCGGGTCGAGTCGACATCGGCGCGCGCCGCGGCGATGTCCACTGCCTTCATGAGGTCCTGGAAGTCCTCGGCGAACCAGCGGCCTCGGGTGGAGTAGGTGAAGTCCGCGCCGTACCCGCTGGAGCCGCGCGGGTTGGTGTAGAGCACCATGAACCCCGCGGCCGCGAGGTTCTGCGTCTCGTCGAACCACTGCTCGCCATACTGGCTGTGCGGGCCGCCGTGGATGTAGAGCACGAGCGGGTACTTCCGGCCCTCGACGTAGCCGAACGGCTTCATGAGCCAGCCCTCGATCTCGAGGTCGCCGACCGAGCGATAGGTGAAGCGCTCCGCCCCGGACCAGGCGACATCGCGGTTGAGCGCGTCGTTGAAGCTGGTGAGCTTGCGCTCCCCCTTGCCGTCGGCGCCGGCGATGAACAACTCGGTCGGCGCGTTCACGCTCGTCGCGACGTACGCGACCTGCCGACCCGCGCCGTCGAAGGTGAAGCCGCTCATCTTGCGGCGCCCGCCGAGCGATTCGCGGAGGCGCCCGTCGCGCGGGTTGATCATGAAGAGACCGCTCGATCCACCGATGTCGGCCCAGACCGCGATGTCGCCGGCGGGGAGCCACTCGAGGCCGTTCGGCTCGTACCGCCAGTCCGGCGCGAGCGGCGTGACCTGACCGCTCGCGACGTCGAGGACGCCGAGGTGCGCCTGCTTCACGCGACCGGGGCGATGGATGAACGCGATCCGGCGGCCATCGGGCGACCACGCGAGGTCGGACTCGGCGCCGGGGATCGTCGCGACCTTGCGCGGCGTGCCGCCCGCGACCGGGATCACATAGATGTCATTGAGATTGCGGTCGACCTCGTCGCGCGCGGCATCGTACGGGAGCAGCGCGAGCGAGTCCGCGGTGCGCGCGACGACGGAATCCGACCGGAGGTCGACGTCGGCGATGAACGCGATCCACTTGCCGTCGGGCGAGACGGTGACCGAGCGATGCGAGTAGCGGGTGTCGGTGACCTGCACGCGCTTGGCGCCCGGGACCTGCGTAAAGATCTGCTCCGGCCGGATCACGCGCGCCTCGCGCGGTCCGGGGAGGAACCCCTGGCCGTTGGCCTTGTAGCGCGTCTCGGTGATGTGGCGGCCATCGAAGCGCGACGGGTCCACCGGGCGCGTGATCGCGCCGTACGGCGGACGCGCCATCGGCGCCATCTTCGCATACGGGTCGGCGCGCGAGCTGTCGGCGCGCGGTCCGCCCTGCCCTTCCGTCGTCACCGTCGCGCTGAATGCGGCGAACTTGCCGTCGCGCGGCCAGGAGCCCGCCGGATAGTCGGCCGGTTGCGTGGCCTCGCCGCCGGGGGCGTCCATGCGGATCGCCCAGGTGTTGCCCGTGCCGCCCGACCGCTGCGACGAGAAGAAGAGCCACTTGCCGTCCGGCGAGAACCGCGGGTTGCTGCTCTCGGTGGCCGGCGCCGTGTAGCGCATCGGATCGCCGCCGGTGGTCGAGACCACCCATACCTCGTTGTGCCGACGGTTCTCGCGCTCGTTCACCGTCGTGACGGTGAAGGCCACGAGCTTGCCGTCCGGCGACATCGCCGGCGCGGAGAGGGTGGTGACGCGGTGCCAGTCGTTGGGAAGCATCGCGCGCTGCGCGGGGAGCGCGGCGGGAAGCATCAGGAGGGCGAGGAAGGAGAGCGAACGTCGCATCGGATCGGTGGCTCGCGAGAAGGGATGTGGCCGCGCAGACCGTGCGCGCACGCACCGCGGGGCGCGTGCCGGGAAACTACGCGAAGCGGCTGCGGAACGCAGGCGCGGCCGACCGCTATGGGCGAGCCGCGCGCAGGAGGAGGAACACCGGCTCGGCAAAATCGACGTCGGCGGGCTGCTGATCCCACACCAATGTCCGCTTCGCCGTATACAGTGCGCCGTCGCGTCGGCGCATCACGAGGACCACCCAAGAGCCGTATCGATCGATCGTCATCGGATCCCCACTCCGGACGTCGTCGGGGCGCGTGGTGCAGTTCACGTCGCGACGCTCGCCGACGGCGCCAGTGCAGCGCGGCATCGCGGCGTTGGGGAGGAGGCCGCTGTTCTGCGCCGGATTGCGCGCCGGATCGGGACGATGGATGCGCGCGATCGTGAGGCGGTACCCCGCCTCGTCCGCCGGCACCTCGCGCCAGCCCCGCGCGCGCAGGACGATGGCGACGTCCTCGCGCAGCCCTGGCATCCCTGGGTCCTCGCTCCGTCGGTCGTCCGCCACGGTCGCGTGCAGGATGCTCGCGGACGCATCGATCCACGCGTAGCTGCCGCTGTCCGGTAGCGAGGTGAGGGCCGCGCCGGGCGCGAGGGCCGTGCCACCCACGAACTCGCGCGTGGCGGTCCGACCGCCGGTGGTCGCGCAGGCCGCGGTGGCGGCGGCCACGAGCGTTCCGATGACGAGCGCGCGCCGCCGGAGAATCGCGCGCACATCACGCTCGATCGAAGCGACGTGCTCCCCGCGGGTCGCCTGCATCGCGAGAAGGTAGCGTCCGGGCGCGGCGAGCGCGACCGCGCGGGAGGATCGCGGATCGTCAGTCGACACGGCGCGCGAACAGGCGCACGAGATCACGCGCGACGAGCGGCTCCAGGGACGGACGGCTCTGGTCCTCCTGGATCCAGTACCGGACCGCGCCGTCACTCCTGCGGCGCATGATCACGACCACGCGCATCACCGGCACCGGCACCGAAACGCGGACCGTCCGCGTGCGCGGTCGCTCCGGCTCGCTCGTGCACCGCGGCTGGTTCGTCCCGCGCGACGGATCACAGCGGGGGAGTCCGCCCGTCGGTGGCGGGGCGATGCTCTCGTGACGCTCCTCGGTGCGCGTCACCGTCCTGGTCGCGACGAAGGCGGAGAGGTCATAGCCCGACGAGTCGGGGGACTCGCGCCAGCCTTGGCTCTGCAAAACGGTTCCGATGCTCGCACGGAGCGCGCGCGCCGTCGCCCCATCCGCCAGGTCGTCGCGGGTCGCGCCACGGACGAGCGAGTCCGGTGCGACGAAGCGATATCGCGCGTCCTTGGGCAGCGCGGCGATGATCTCCCCGGCGGGGAGGGCGATGCCCGCGCCGAGCGGGATCAGGCGCGTGACGACTGGGGCGCCGTCGTCTCGCGGACCGCGCGACCCCACCCTGCTTCCGCAGCCCGCGGCCACGAGCAGCATCGCGATGATGGGGACTCGGACGACGAACATCACGGCGCGGGCGTGAGCCGCATCCGGAGCAGGTCTCGCGCGACCGCGGCTTTCACTCCCTCGAGATCCGCGGGGGCATAGCTCCACCAATGGTGCGCGCCATCCACGCGGCGGCGCAGCACCAGCATGAGGCGGCGCTCGACATCGACGACCGGGACATTGACCGTGCGTACCGGGTTCGGATCCTTCGTACAGTTCACGCCCGGTCGATCCTCGCGCGTGTAGCCGCATCGCGGGAGCGTCGCGTTCGGATCGGGGTACGATTCCGTCCGCTGTTCCGTCCGTCGTACCGTGCGTGCGGTCATGAAGAGCGCCAGCTCGAACGCGGCAGAGTCGGGAATGACCTCCCAGCCGAGTCCGAGCAGGACCGTCCCGACGGCCTCACGCAACTCGCGCGGTTCCCGGAGACCGACGCTCGTCGCATCCTCCGCCGTGAGCCCGAGGGCGAGCGAGTCGGGCGCGACGAAACGGAACGTCGCGATCTCGGGGAGCGTGAGGAGAAGCGGCGCGACCGGCAGCGTGATGCCATGATCGAGGCGCACCTGCCGAGACCGAAGTGGCGCGGGATCGCGCGCCACGAACGAGGCGCACCCAGCGGCCACGAGCAGCGACGCGAGACCGAGGCGCATCAGGCACCGGTCATCTTCTTCAGCACGCGCCCGCATCGCACCGCCGCCTCGGCGATGCGGGCCGGACTCGTGATGAACGAGATGCGGAAGAAGCCCTCGCCGCCCGCGCCGAGCGCGGCGCCCGCGAGGACGATCACGCCTTCCTCCTGCATGCAGCGCTCGTGGAACTCCATCGACGGCACGCCGGCGGGGAGCGGGACCCAGAGGTACATCGAGGCCTTGGGGACCTCCACGCCCGGGAATCCGTTCGCACGGAAGGCGGTGACCGCGGCGTCGCGGCGCTCCTTGAAGACGGCGACGTTCCCCGGCACCCACGACTCCCACGACTCGAGCGCGGCGATGCCCGCCTTCTGCACCGCCATGAACTGGCCGGTGTCGAGGAAGCTCTTCACCTTGGCGAGCGCACCGACGACGGCGGCGTTGCCGCACGCCCATCCGCAGCGCCAACCCGTCATGTTGTAGGTCTTGGAGAGCGAATGGAACTCGATCGCCACGTCGCGCGCCCCGGGGATGTCGAAGATGCTCGGCGCCACGTAGCCGTCGAAGGTCATCTCCGAGTACGCGTTGTCATACACCAGGATGATCCCGCGTTCCCTGCAGATGCGCACGACCTTCTGGAGATACTCGACGGGCGCGATCGCCGCGGTGGGATTGTTCGGATAGTTGAGGAACAGCAACTTCGTGCGCCGGAGCACGTCCTCGGGGATCTCGTCGAGGTCGACGAGGAAGTTCGTGCGCGGCGTGATCGGGTAGAGGTAGGGTTCGGCCTCGCCGAGCAGCGTGCCGCCCAGGTAGGCGAGGTAGCCGGGATCGGGGATGATCGCCACATCGCCCTTCTGGAGGTAGGCGAAGCAGAGGTGGGCGATGCCCTCCTTGGATCCGATGAGCGGGACGATCTCCTTGAGGGGGTCGAAGCGATGGCCGAAGCGCTTCTGCATCCAGGCGGCCACCGCGTCGCGGAATGCGGGAAGGCCGAGGCCGAACCCGTACCGGCTCATGCCGGGATCGTCGACGGCGGCCTTGAGGGCGGCGATCGCGGCCGGCGGGGCGGCGAGGTCGGCGTCACCAGCGCCGAGGTCGATCACGTCGACGCCACGCCCGATCAGGTCGCGCTTCTTCTGGGGGATCGTCGCGAGCAGATAGAGCGGGAGCGCATCGAAGCGATTCGTGAAGGGCATGACAGCAGGCAGAAGGCCGAAGGAAGAAGGCGGTGTGATGCTCGATGCGGGGCGACGCGGGATGCGGAGGGGGAGACGTGACGTCGCCCGCGCCATGCGTCAAAGGTATCCGTTCTCCCTCTCGGCGGCCTCTGCCGACCTTCTTCTTGCCGCGTACGCCGAGGTCGCTTAGCGTCCATCCATGCATCGTGCGGTCGCCCCCGTCCCGGCATTCCTGCTCCTCCTCGCGTCGGCCTGCATCGGCCCGCAGGGCGGGCACCGTGAGGGCTACGTCGACCAGGGCCCGCCAACGCTCACCGGCCCGCGCGAGCGGGTCACGACGCATGTGCGGGGCGTCGTGGTGGACGCGACGACCAACGCGCCCATCGCTGGCGCCTCGGTGACCATCGACGGCAAGAGCACCGTGAGTGGGGCCGACGGCGCGTTCACCATCTCCGACCTGCTGCTGCAGGCGGCGACGATCGAGACCGTGAAGGTCGGCTACGACACCGCGCGAACGCTGATCCCGTTGACCGGCGGCGAATACGCGTTCAATCCGCGACTTCGTCCGGCGACCCCGATCGCGCCGTAAGGGGATCGCTGTCACGCGCCTGTGCCTACACAGGCCGGATGACGGCGCTGTCGGGATTCTCGCCATTGCGCGCGCCGTCGGCGAGGTGAATAGTGACCGTGCAGAGCGAGGGCGACGCCTCCGCGATGCCTGAAGCGGATCGGGCACCTGGTCCCGACCTTCCGTCCCCGGACGGAGCAAAGCGCCAAGGCGAGCGTGCGTGGACCCGCTGCTTCATACCCGCCGCCGTGCGGGCAGCACGGTGTGGTGGCAGGCAACGCACCCACCGACATCGACTCGGACAATCGGAAGCCATCCGTGCTTCCCCGGCCATGCCGCCGTGCTCCTCCGAGGACGATGCTACGAGGGCCGAGACCATCGTGTCTCGGCCCTCCGTGCGTCCCCCCGTTTCGCCGCCCCGCCCGATGCACGCGCGGGGGCGCCTGTCACTGGCCGAGCGTGCGCCGCGGCGGCGGCGGGCCCGTGGTCGGCCCGGGACTGACGGTCGTGGGTCGCGCGAGGATGAACATGCTCTCCGCCGTCACATGCGACCACTCCTGTCGCCCCATGCGTGCCGCGGGATTCACCTTCGCCGTGTCGGGGAGTCCGTCCTCGCCGAGCACCGCGTCATCGACGTGCGCGACGAGCACCTCGCCGATCACCCAGGTGCTGTGCTGCGGCCCGGATCCATGGGGCACCACCTGGAAGACCCGGCACTCCAACTGCGCCGGGCTCTCCGCCACGCGCCACGGCCGCACCACGGTCGAGGCGGCGCGGGTGAATCCCACGGCATCCAGTTCGTCCACGTCGGGCGGATACGGCGCCGACGCCTGGTTGACCCGCTCGGCCATGGCCCGCGAGACGACGTTGATGACGAACTCGCCGGTCTCGAGGAGGTTGCGGAGCGTGTCCTTGGGATTCCCGTCTCGATCGGCCACCGGGCAGAATGCGACGGACTGCGGATTCTGTCCGCCCATCGCGAAGAAGCTGAATGGCGCGAGGTTGCCCACGCCGGCCGCGCTCACCGTGCTCACGAGCGCGATGGGACGCGGCGCGATGAGCGGGGTGAGCCAGGCGTGGCGCTTCGGTGGATCGAGATCGGCGAGACGGATGATCATCAGGACGTCGGCGGCGCGAAGCCCGGCCCTTCCCCACCCCCCTCGATCCACGAGAACTGGTACTTCTTGTCCTCGAACGGCAGGATCGCCTTCGCCACCTTGAGCGGGCGGAACGAGTCCATCATCACCGCGAGCTCGTTCGTGTGGGTCATCCCGATGCTCCCCTCGTAGCGGCCGGGGTGCGGGCCGTGCGGGATGCCGTCCGGATGGTGCGTGATGCTGCCGTACTCGATCCCCTTCCGGCTCATGAACTCGCTCGAGGCGTAGAAGAGCACCTCGTCGCTGTCCACGTTGCTGTGGTTGTAGGGAGCCGGGATCGCCTCGGGATGGAAGTCGTACGGTCTCGGGCAGAACGAGCAGATCACGAAGCCGTCACCCTGGAACGTCTGGTGCACCGGCGGCGGCTGATGGACCTTGCCGACGATCGGCTCGAAATCGTGGATGTTGAAGGCCCACGGGTAGAACTGCCCGTCCCATCCGATCACGTCGAGCGGGTGGTGGTCGAGGACGACCTCGTTGAGGCCGTTGTACTGCTTGATGACGATCGGGAAGTCGCCCTTCTCGTCATGCGTGCGCAACGTGCGCGGGATGCGGAAGTCGCGCTCGCTGTAGGGGGCGCCCTCCACCACCTGCCCGACGTTGTTGAGGTAGCGCGAGGGCGGGCGCACATGCCCGCGGCTCTCCATCACGAGCAGCTTCGCCGGCTTGGTGAAGCGATAGCGGTGCAGGATGTGCCGATGGATGACGAGATAGTCCCCCGGCCGGATCTCGAGGTCGCCGTACTGCGTCTCGAGGGTCCCCTCGCCTTCCGCGACGTACACGACCTCGTCGCCCTGCGCATTCCGGTAGAAGTGCTCGTCCTGCTTGTCGGGCGCCACGTACAGCATCGCGATGTCATTGTTGAAGAGCATCGGGACGCGGTCGAGTGTCGGACTCCCGCCGCGCGCGATGGGCGCGGTGCGGAAGTGCCGGTGCCGCAGCGTGCGGTCGGTGTCCTCCTCGTACGGCGTCTCGGCCAGGCGCCGGACCGACTTCACCGTCGTGGGGGGATGCACGTGATAGAGCAGTGCCGACGGCCCGGTGAAGCCCTCGATGCCGACGAGCTGCTCATGATAGAGCGACCCGTCGGGCTTGCGGAACGCGATGTGCCGCTTGCGCGGGATCTGGCCGAGGGTGTGATAGAACGGCATTACAGGTTGCCCCGGAGCGCCTGCTCGCGCTCGATGCTCTCGAAGAGCGCCTTGAAGTTGCCGGCCCCGAAGCTCTTCGCGCCCTTCCGCTGGATGATCTCGAAGAAGAGCGTCGGCCGGTCCTGCACCGGCTTGGTGAAGATCTGCAGCAGGTAGCCCTCGTCATCCCGGTCCACCAGGATCCCGAGCTCGGCGAGCGGCGCGATGTCCTCGTCGATCTTCCCGACGCGGTCGAGCACGGTCTCGTAGTAGGACTTGGGGATGGAGAGGAACTCCACGCCGCGGGCCTTCAGCGCGCGCACCGTCGTGATGATGTCGTCCGTGGCGACCGCGATGTGCTGCACCCCCGGGCCGCGATAGAAGTCGAGGTACTCCTCGATCTGCGACTTCTTCTTGCCCTGCGCCGGCTCGTTGATCGGGAACTTGATCCGCCCGTTCCCGTTGCTCATCACCTTCGACATGAGCGCCGAGTACTCGGTGCTGATCGTCTTGTCGTCGAACGACAGCAGGTTGTAGAACCCGAGCACCTTGGAGTAGAAGTCCACCCAGTGGTTCATCCGGCCGAGTTCGACATTGCCGACGCAGTGGTCGACGTACTTGAGGCCGACATCCGCCGGCATGAACGGCGACTCGGCGGGACGGTAGCCCGGCATGAAGAGTCCGCGGTAGTTCCGGCGCTCGACGAGCGAGTGGATGGTGTCGCCGTAGGTGCGGATGGCGGCGACGACGATCTCGCCATGCTCGTCCTTGAGCACCTCCGGAGCGCGCGCCGAGACGGCGCCTCGCTCGAGGGCCTTGGCGTACGCGTCGCGGCAGTCGTCGACCCAGAACGCGAGATCCTTCACGCCGTCGCCGTGCAGCGCGATGTGCGCCGCCATCTCGCCCTCGGGGCCCATCGGCGAGGTGAGGAGGAGTCGGATCTTGCCCTGCTCGAGCAGGTACGAGGCGCGGTCCCGCACGCCGGTCTCAGGACCGCGGTACGCCTTGAGTTGGAAACCGAAGGCGGCGCGGTAGAAGAGCATCGACTGCTTGGCGTTGCCGACCCAGAACTCGATGTAGTCGGTGCCGTTGATGGGGAACGTGTCGTGGGCGGACTCGGCGGACGGCTTGGTGGCGGTGGCCATGGGACGGATGGAGGCTGAAGGAGGAAGGCGAGCGAAGGGAGCAGGGAGAAGGAGGAAGGAAGAAGGCCGGTCCTTCACCCTTCCTCCTTCTCCCTTCATCCTCGACTCAGTTCGCGCGCGCGCCCGTGCGGGCGCTCGTCCACCAGCGTCCCCAGACGCTGTGGGTCGACCAGTCTGGCACTCGCATGCGATGCTCCGCGCAGGGGACGGGTCCGGTCATCACCCAAATATACCCTGCGCCGGCGGCGGGGCGTCCAGCAGGTCGGTCATGCCGGCCCGCGCACGCCCGGTCAGACCACCAGCGCCGGCAGGTCCCGGAAGAGCGCGAGCGAACCGGGATTCGCCAGCGCGTCGGTGTTCTTCACCGGCCGACCGTGCACCACGTCACGCACCGCGATCTCGGAGATCTTGCCGCTGATCGTGCGCGGGATGTCGGCGACCTGCTCGATGACCTTGGGCACGTGGTGCGGGCTCGTCGCCTCGCGGATCGCGGCCCTGATGCGCGCGCGGAGCGCGTCGTCGAGGAGGAGGTCGTCGCGCAGCCGGACGAAGAGCACGATGCGCACATCCTTCTCCGTCCCGCTCCCCACGTCCTGCCCGATCACGACGCTCTCGAGTACCTCGGGAAGCTGCTCGACCTGCCGGTAGATCTCCGCCGTGCCGATGCGCACGCCGCCGGGATTGAGCGTCGCGTCGCTCCGGCCGTGGATGATGAGCCCGTCGTGCGCGGTGATCTCGGCCCAGTCGCCGTGCCGCCACACGCCGGGGAAGACGTCGAAGTACGCCGCGCGGTACTTCGCGCCATCGGGATCGTTCCAGAACGCGACGGGCATCGACGGGAAGGGCCGCGTGCAGACCAGCTCGCCGGCCTCGCCGCGCACCGGATCGCCATCCGAGTCGAGGACCTCGACGGCCATCCCGAGTCCCAGGCACTGGAGCTCGCCGCGCCAGACCGGCAGCAGCGGGTTGCCGAGCGCGAAGCAGGAGATGAGATCGGTGCCGCCGGAGATGCTCGCGAGGTGCACGCCCGGCTTCACGTCGTGCACGACGTAGTCGTACGAATGCTCGGCGAGCGGGCTTCCCGTGGAGAGGATCATGCGCAGCGCGCGCAGGTCATGCGTGCGCGCCGGTGCGAGGCCGAGCTTCTCCGACATCGCGAGGAACTTCGCGCTCGTGCCGAAGACCGCGACCTCTTCCTCGGCCGCGAGGTCCCAGAGGATCGCCGGGTTCGCGTCGGGGAGCGGCGCCCCGTCGTAGAGGATGATCGTCGCGTAGGCCGCGAGCGCGGAGAGGAGCCAGTTCCACATCATCCATCCGCAGGTGGTGAAGTAGAAGATGCGCTCACCCAACTGCAGGTCCCCGTGGAGGAGATGCTCCTTCAGATGCTGGAGGATCGTGCCGCCGTGCCCATGGACCATGCACTTGGGCAGTCCGGTGGTGCCGGAGCTGTACATGATGAACAGCGGATGATCGAAGGGCACGCGCTCGAAGACGAGCGGCGCGTCCGTGCCTCGCTCGAGGAAGGCATCCCACGTGGTGCTCGTCGGGAGGCGCTCCGCGCGCGCGGCGGTCGCTGCGGCGTCGCCGAGGAACGGGACGACCACGAGCTGCTCGACCGACGGGAGCGCCGCGACGATCTCGGCGGTGCGCGCGATGCAATCGATGCGCTTGCCCCCGTAGCGATATCCGTCGGCGACGATCAGCACCTTGGGTGCGATCTGCCCGAAGCGGTCGAGCACGCCACCGACACCGAAGTCGGGGGAGCAGGAGGACCAGACGGCCCCGATGCTCGCGGCGGCGAGCGCGGCGACGACCGCCTCGGGGATGTTGGGGAGGAACCCGACGACGCGGTCCCCGCGCTCCACACCGGCGGCGCGAAACGCGCCCGCGCAGCGGCGCACCGCGTCCGACAACTCCGTGCGCGTGAGCTGGCGCCGCCGCCCCGTCTCGTCGCGGGCCACGATCGCGAGCGTGTCGCCATCCGCGCTGATGACGCGTTCGGCATAGTTGAGGTGGGTGCGGCGGAACCAGCGGGGCCCCGGGCGCCCGGCGGCGGCGGGAGGCGCCATGAGGTCCCCGCGCTCGAGGATGTCCTCGGGCCCGAAGTCGGCACTGCTGATACGCTCGCTCGGTGTCTCGGGCCGATAGTGCTCGCCCTGGACCTGCCCGAAGTGGTAGAGCGCCCGCCAGAAGTGCTCGGGGTGCGCGACGGACCAGGCGTGCCAGGCAGTGTAGGGCGCATCGGGCGCGGGCGCGCCCGGCCGGGTGCTCGCGGAGCGGAAGAACCGCTGCATCACGCTGTCGGCCGCGCGTTCGGGATCGGGCAACCAGAGGGGAAAGGCGCGTTCCGGCGTCATGGGGCGGAATTATAGGGAGCCGTCGCCGGGGACGCTCGCCGCGCGGCACGGCGCGAGATACGTTCCACGCATGACCGCCCGCCGCATCCTCCACGCCGACGCCGACGCCTTCTTCGTGGCGGTGGCGCGCATGGCGGATCCCGAAGGGGCCGGCAAGGCGACGTTGCTCATCGTGGGCGGGCGTCCGGGATCTCGGGGCGTGGTATGCTCCGCCTCGTGGGAGACGCGGGCCTTCGGCGTGCGATCGGCGATGCCGATCGCGCAGGCACTGCGGCTCTGCCCGCAGGCGATGTGCGTCCCGGTGCCCCGGCAAGCGTGCGGAACGACGTCACGGGCGATCGGGGCCGTCCTCGCGCGATACACCCCGGTGGTGGAGGGGGCGAGCATCGACGAGTGGTACCTCGACCTCACGGGCACGGAGGCGCTGTACGAGCACGAACCGCTCGAGGCGTCCGCGCGCCGCATCCGTGAGGCCGTCCACAAGGAGACGGGGATGTGGCTCTCGATCGGCGGCGGCCCGTCGAAGCTCGTCGCGAAGCTCGCGGCCGAGCGCGCGAAGCCACGGCCGGGCACCGGCGCGACAGGGGTGCGGATCGTTCCGGACGGCGGCGAGGCCGAGTTCCTGCGGGGGTTCGCGCTCGCCGAGCTGCCGGGCGTGGGGCCGAAGCTGCAGTCGAAGCTCGCCTCGCTGGGGATGGTGCGTGTGGACGACGTGTTGCCGCACGACCGCACGACGCTCGCGCGGTGGATCGGTCGCCGACCGGCGGAGTGGCTCTGGGCGCGGGTGCGCGGGATCCACACGACGCCGGTCGAGGCGCGCGCGAGCGCCAAGCAGATCAGCCACGAGACGACGTTCAGCCGCGACGTGCAGGACACGGCGGCGATCGCGGCGATCCTGCGCGGGCTCGCGGCGAAGACGGCCGCGTCGATGCGCGGCGACAAGCTGGCGGCACGTACGGTGACCGTGAAGCTCAAGGACGCCGACTTCACGACGCGCCTGGCGAGCCGCACGCTGCCGGAGCCGCTCGAGAGCGATCGCGCCGTGGCGGATGTCGCCGTGGGACTGCTCGGCAAGTTGCGCGCGGCGCGCCCCGTCTCGGCGCGCCTGGTGGGCGTGGCGCTCGGCAACCTGGTCGCGGCACGCGATGCGGAGCAGCTCGGGCTGTTCGCCTCGCCGGCGACGGCGGTGGAGCGGCCGCAGGACCGCGCGGTGTCGCGCGCGGTGGACCGGGTCCGGGAGCGGTTCGGCTCCGAGGCCATCCGGACGGGCGCGGCGCCGCGCGCGTAGCCGTGGCGGTACGGCCGCGCGCGGCCCATCTTTTCCGCGACGCTCCCACCGTCCCAGTCCGTCGTTCCTCAACCCATCATCACCAATGAAGCCCACTCGTCCGATCACGATCGCGGCGGGGCTCGCCGTGCTGGCCCTCGCGTGCCAGCCCGCCGCCCCCACCACGACGCCGGCGCCGACGCCCGCCCCTGCGGGCACCCCGGCTCCCAGTGCCCCGACCCCGACCACGCCGGGCGCTCCGGCTCCCGGCGCGCCGGGCGGCCCCGGCGCGAATGCGCAGGGCGGCGGCCCCGGTGCCGCCGCGGCCGAGCCCGCGCCGCGTGCGTACGCGCAGGTCATCCGCGGCGACGTCAAGACCAAGTCCGGACTCTTCAAGACGCACATGATCGGGAGCTCGCTCTACTACGAGATCCCGGCCGGCGAGTTCGGCAAGGACATGCTGCTCGTCACGCAGATCGCGAAGAACAACGAGGGTGATGGTTACGGCGGCGAGCCGATCGACACGCGCGTCGTGCGCTGGGAACGTCGCGGCAACCGCGTGCTCTTCCGGAACGTCTCGTACGCGATCATGTCCGACCCGTCGGCGCCGATCGCCGAGGCGGTGCGGAACTCCAACTTCGACGCGATCCTCGCCGTCTTCCCCGTCGCGGCCTACGGCCCCGACTCGGCGCCGGTGATCGACGTGACGCGGCTCTACACGTCGCCGCCCAACGAGGTGAGCGCGATCCAGGCGATCCGCGGGCAGCTCGACGCGGCGCGGAGCTTCATGGAGCGCGTCGCCGCCTACCCGACCAACATCGAGGTCGAGGCCGCGCTCACGATCAATGCGCAGCCGCAGGCGCAGTCGTTCTTCCCCGGGCTCCCGCCGGCCCAGCCGGCGCCGGGCACGCCGACGTCGACCAAGTCGGTCGTCGTGCACTGGTCGATGGTGAAGCTCCCCGAGCGGCCGATGATGCCGCGGCTCCGGGACTCGCGCATCGGCTACTTCTACACGAGCACGATCGATTTCAGCCGTCCGGAGCAGCGCGCGCAGCAGCGCAACTTCATCGCCCGCTATCGCCTGGAGAAGAAGGACCCGAACGCCGCGATCTCGGAACCGGTGAAGCCGATCGTCTATTACATCGACCCGGCGACGCCGACCTGGCTCGTGCCGTTCGTGAAGAAGGGCGTCGAGGAATGGCAGGCGGCGTTCGAGGCCGCGGGCTTCCGCAATGCGATCGTGGCGCGCGAGGTCCCGAAGGACGACCCCGATTTCTCGCTCGAGGATGCGCGCTACTCCAGCATCCGGTGGCTGCCGTCGACGATCGAGAACGCGAACGGGCCGAGCGACACCGACCCGCGCAGCGGCGAGATCCTCAACGCCGACGTCAACATGTACCACAACATCATGAACCTGCAGACGTGGTGGTACTGGACGCAGGTCGGCCCGCTCGATGCGCGTGCCGCCCGGCTCCCGCTGCCCGACTCGCTGCAGGGGCGCCTGGTGCAGTTCGTCGTGGCGCATGAGGTCGGCCACACGCTCGGCCTCCCGCACAACCAGTTCGCCTCGAGCCAGTACCCGGCCGACTCGGTGCGCTCGCGCACGTGGGTGGAGCGGATGGGGCACTCGCCGACGATCATGGACTACGCGCGCTTCAACTACGTCGCGCAGCCCGAGGACAACATCCCGGTGGACAAGCTCATCCCGACCGTGGGCGTGCACGACAAGTACGCCATCCGGTGGGGCTACATGCCGATCCCCGGCGCCCGCACGCCCGATGACGAGCGCGCGGCGCTCGACGCGATCGCGCGCGAGCAGGACAGCACGCCGTGGCTCCGCTACGGCATCCCCGATGACTTCGGCGCGATCCCCTTCACCGCGTACTCCGAGGCGGTGGGTGACGCCGATGCGGTGAAGAGCACCGAGCTCGGCATCCGGAACCTCAAGCGCCTCGTGCCGATGATCCTCCCGGCGACGACCCAGGCGACGGAGGACATCTCGTTCACGAAAGAGGCGTACAATCGCCTCGTCGGCCAGTTCGTGACCGAGATGCGCCACGTGGCGACCATCCCCGGTTCGTCGACCGGCCAGGAGAAGTACGGGTCGCAGCCGGGCCCGCGCTTCACGCCGATGCCGCGTGCGCAGCAGAAGGCCGCGGTGAAGTTCGTCCAGGACCAGCTCTTCACCACGCCGACCTGGCTGCTGGACCCCGCGCTGCTGCGCCGGCTCGAGCCGGAGGGCGCGGTGGCGCGCATCAACAACGCGCAGCGCGGCATCCTCGTCACCCTGATGAACGACGAGCGCATGGCCCGCCTCATGGAGTACGAGGCGTTGCCGGGCGCGAGCGGCACCTACGCGCTGTCGGAGTACCTCGCCGACATCCGCACGGGCATCTGGAGCGAGCTCGGCGCCGGCTCGGTGCGCGTGGATGCGTACCGCCGCGGCCTGCAGCGCATCTATCTCGAGGCGACGATCGCGAAGCTCAACGCGACGCCGTCGGCCACCCCGCGCATCTCCAGCAGCGCGCAGACGGGCCAGGTCTACACGGCGGCCGCGCGGCCGAGCACCGACGTGAAGGCGCTCGTGCGGCAGGAACTCCGCACGCTCGACGGGCAGCTGGCGTCGGCGGCGGCGAAGGCCGCGGATGCGGTGACCCGCGCGCACATCGCGGAGGCGAGGTTCCAGATCAAGCAGGCGCTGGAGCCGAAGTAGCGTCACGGATGAAGGCTGAAGGATGGAGGTCGAAGGGGTGAACGACGATGCGGGCTGCGAGGTGTTCCTCGCAGCCCGCATCGCCGTTCACCGCGGTCCCGCCTTCGTCCTTCCACCTTCGACCTTCATCGTACTCTGGCGAACTCCACCGGCTGCCCCGCCGGCCCGAACTTCATGACCCGGTGCGCCGGCGCCTTCTCGATCCAGTACGTCCCCGGCGCCTCGCCCCCCGTGAAGGAGACCTTGTACGTCTCCACCGTCCCCATCGGCACGGTGATCGATTCCTCGCCCACCACCTCATACGTGTAGACGGCGACGGTCCCCTTCCCGGTCTGCAGCACGGACACCTGGACCTTCGCGCCCGGCGCCCACTTGAAGTAGGGGAGCAGCCCCTGCATCACGTTGTCGTCGACCGTGCCGGCCGGGAGCTCCACGCCCTCGTACTTCACCGGCGTCATGCCCTGCGGCCCCGGCGTCATGCCTTCGCCGGTCGCCTTGCCGCCGGCGACGGTGACCGTGAGGCGCATGTCCTGGCCCTGGAACTTGCCCGTCTGTGTGGTGCCGCGGAACGCCAAGTCGGCGCCGAGCCGCACCTCGCTCTGCTGCGAGATGACCGTCGCCAACTGCGAGCGCTCGCGGTAGACCCACCCGTCGCCCTCGCGCGCCAGCGACGCCACCTGATAGCCGAAGTTGTTCCCCTGCACGAGCACGGCGAACGAATCGGACGCGGGCGCGAGGCGCGCGCGATCGAGGTCGAGGGCGATCGCCTTGGGGCCGAGGTCGTCGAGCGAGACCGGCTTGCCGTCCAGGTCCACGATCGACACCGGGGCGATCGCCTTCAGCTTCTCGGCGATCTTCGTCGCGTCGCCGACCACCACGATGAGCGCCGCATCGGCGCGCATGCCCTGTCGAGCCGCGGCCTGCGCCTGCGTGGCCGTCACCGCCGAGACGCGCTGGCGATACGTCTGCACGTAATCGTTGGCCAGCCCGAGCAGACGGGCGTTGGCCACCTGCGCCGCCACGGCGTCCGCCGTCTCGACCTGGAGCGGGAAGCGGCCGACGATCGTCTGCTTCTGCCGCTCGAACTCGTCGGTCGGGATCGCCTCGCCACCCATGCGGCGCACCTGCGCGAGCAGCTCGACGAGCGCCGAGTCGGTCACCTCGGTGCGCACCTCGGCGGTCGCGCTGAACGAGCCGAGTCCGCGCCGGCGGTCGACGCCGGAATAGGCGCCGTAGGTCCACCCCTTCTGCTCGCGGAGGATGGTGAACAGCCGCGAGTCGCTCGCGCCGCCGAGCACCTGGTTGGCGATCGACAGCGCATAGCCGCGCGCATCCGTGGCCATCCAGGTGGTGTTGCCGACGACGATGTTGGACTGCACGGAGCCTGCGCGATGCACGAGCAGGATCTCCGTGCGGGCGCGCTGCGGTGCGGCGCGGGTGACCGGCGCGCCGGCGCCGACGCCGCCCCACGCACTGAACGTCTCCTCGGCGAGCGCGCGCGCCTCGGCGGTGTCGATCGCCCCGGCGATGACGAGCAGCGCCTGGTTGGGGCGCATGCGCGCCTGATGGAACGCCAGCAGGTCGTCTCGCGAGATCGCCTTCACGCTGGTCTCGTCGGACGACCGCCCGTACGGGTGATCGCCGTAGATCCCCTTGGCGAAGGCGCGTTCGGCGATGCTGGCCGGCTGCGACTTGGCGAGCGCGAGCGCCGAGAGCGTCTGCGTGCGCAGGAGCTCGAGCTCGGTCGTCGGGAACGTGGGGCGGAGCGCGGCGTCGGCGAGGAGCTCGAACGCCACGCGCTTGTCGTTGGTGAGGACCGCGGTGCTGACGGTCAGGAAGTCATCGCCCGCCGACGCGCCGAGCGAGCCGCCGACGCCCTCGATGGTGGCGGAGATCTGGTCCGCCGTGCGGCTGCCCGCTCCCTTGGTGAGGAGCCCGGCGACCATCTCCGCGGTCCCGCTGCGGCCGGCGGGATCGTAGAACGAGCCGCCAGGCACGGCGAGGGTGAGCGAGAGCACCGGCTGCTTCTGGCTCGCGACGACGATCACGCGCATGCCGTTGGCCAGGATGGTCTCGGCGAAGGGCGGGAACTGCGCGGGCTCGAGCGGGAGCGGCGCGGGCGGACGCGTGGGGAACGGGGCCGCCGGGGCGGCCTGGGCCGCGAGCGGGAGCGCGACGAGGCCGAGCATGCCGGCCGCGGCGACCGTGCGCGCGGACACGCGGACGAGGGAGCGGATCACTTGGCCTCCGGGACGATCACGAGCGTGAGCGAGTTGTCGGGTCGCAGGTAGGTGCCGGCGACGCGGCGCAGGTCGGCGAGGGAGACCGCCTCGTAGCGCGCGGCGTCGGTGTTGACCGCCTCGGGGCCGCCGAGGTACATCGCGGCGAAGTGCACGGCCTCGGTGGTGGCCATGGCCGTCTGCCGTCCGAAGATGGTGCTCGACCGGCGCGAGTTCTTCGCCTTGGTGAGCTCCTCCATGGTGATGCCGTTCGCGGCCGTCGCCATCTGGCGCATGAGCTGCGCGCGGAGGGTGTCCGCGTCGACTCCCTGATTGGCGATCGCGAGCGCGCCGAAGATCCCCGCGCCACGCATCGCACCGAAGGGATTGTAGAGCGCCTGCGCGACCACCGCGACCTTGCTCTCGCGGACGAGCGCGCGGTTGAGGCGCGAGCTCTCGCCGGCGCCGAGGATGGTGGAGAGGAGCTCGAGCGCGGGATAGTCGGCATGGGCCGGCGGCACCGAGCGATAGGCGAGCAGCACCGCGGGCAGGTTGGCGTTCTTGTCGGTGACGCGCTTCACCTGCTCGCGCCCGGTCGCGGCCTGCGGCGCGCACTGCACCGGCGGCGGCGTCTGGCCTCGCGGGATCCCGCCGAAATAGTCGCGCACGAGCTGGCGAGCGGTCGCGGGGCGGAAGTCGCCCGCGATCACCAGCGTCGCGTTGTTGGGCGCGTAATAGAGGTCGAAGAAGGCCTTCACGTCGGTCACCGTCGCCGCGTTCAGGTCGTCCATCGAGCCGATGATCGAGTGCGCGTACGCGAAGCAGGTCTCGCGGTCGAACATCGTGGGCAGCGAGTCGACGAACGAGCCGGTGTACGGCGCGTTGTCGAAGCGGAGCCGCCGCTCCTCCTTCACCGCCTCCTGCTGGTTGCGCAGGTTCTCGGGGTTGATCGCGAGCGAGCGCATGCGATCGGCCTCGAGCCAGAGGGCGAGGTTGAGCCGGTTGGAGGGCAACGCCTCGTAGTAGTCCGTCTTGTCGGGCTGCGTGGAGCCGTTGAGATAGCCGCCGGCGCGCTCGATGTACGCGTTGTGCTCCGTCTTCTTCACGTTCGCCGAGCCCTGGAACATCATGTGCTCGAAGAGGTGGGCGAAGCCGGTGCGGCCGGCGCGTTCGTTGCGCGAGCCGACGTCGTACCAGACGTTGACGGCGACGACCTGCGCCGAGTGGTCCTCGACGAGATGGACCTTGAGGCCATTGGGCAGCGTGAACGACTCGACCTTCACGGGACTCGGCGCCTGCGCCGCGATCGGCGTGGCCGCGGCAAGGGCGAGCGTGAGGAGGAGACCGGGGATCGTACCGCGCGAGCGCATCGCGTGACTCCGGGGTGTGGGGTCCGACAGGAAGGGACGGCCGCTCAGCGGCCGGTGGAACCGAAGCCCCCGGCGCGGTCCGTCGTGCGCTGGACCGTGCCAAGGATGAAGGGGAGCGTCTCGAACCTCGCCAGCACCATCTGTGCGATCCGCTCGCCGTGTCGCACGGTGAGCGGGGCGGTCCCGCCGTTCTTCGCCGGGACACACCACTCGTCGGGGTAATCCGCGTCGATCGTCCCCGGGCTGTTCACGATCACGAGATCGGTCTTGAGGGACGTGCCTGAGCGGGGCCGCACCTGCGCCTCGTATCCTTCGGGGAGTCGCGCCCGGAAGCCGAGTGGGAGCAACGCCTTCTCGCCAGGGGCGAGGGTGATGCTCATGCCGCCGTCGGTCCGCTCGACCGCGCGTTCCTCGACCTGCCCGCCGACGTAGACTCGGACCGTCCCACCCTTCAGGCAGAGCGCGAGATCGTGGCCCGCGCTGGCCGCGGTCGCGCGCGCCGGGATGTCCACCCCGCCATGGAGCGGCTCGAAGATGATCTGGGGCATGGGCGGGAAAGCTAATCTCTCACCGGGGAAGGTGGGTGGTCGACACTTCCGGCCCCGGGGCGTGTATCATCCTCGCGTGACCCGTCTCCTCCGCCCCCTCGGCCTCGCGGCCCTCCTCTCCCTCGCCACCTCCCCGGCCAGCGCCCAGGACACCACCCGCGCCGAGCCGATCGTCGAGGCGATCCCCGCCGCACCCCCACGCGACCCGCGGCTCATCGCGCAGAACGCGCAGGCCGCGTTCGAGCGCTTCCGGCGGCTCAACCTGCCGCCGTATCGCGGGCGCGTGCCGTCCGGACGGCAGTGCCCGGAGCCGGTGGGACTGAACTGGTGCTACTGGTACGACGAGGACTCCAAGCTCGAGCCCGAGCGCGACACCGTGCGCGCGGCGCGCGAGCAACTCCTCGCCCTCCTCGACACCCTCGGCCGCGAGAACCCCGGCGACAATTGGATCAGCGGCCAGCAGGTGCGGTACCTGATCGAGGCCGGCCGCCCCGCCGACGGCCTGAAGGTCGTCGAGCGTTGCCGGTCGTTCGGCTGGTGGTGCGACGGCCTCGCCGGTCTGGCGTTGCACGAGATGGGGCGGTACGCCGACGCCGAGGCGCGATTCGAGAAGGTCCTCGCCCAGATGGCGCCGCGCGAACGGTGCAGTTGGCTCGACATGACGCCGTACCTCGACGAGGACACGCGGCGCCAGTACATCCGGTACCAGTGCGGCACCCCCGAGCGGGCGGCATTCGAGGCCCGCGCCTGGTGGTTCGCCCGTACGCGCTACGGCATGCCCGGCAACGATTCGCGCACCGAGCACTTCTCGCGCCTCGTGTACGTCGAGATCCTCCGCGACGCGGCCTCGGCCTACGTGCGCGCCTTCGACGAGTCGGAACGCGAGATGCTCATCCGCTTCGGGTGGTCGCGGCAGTGGGCGCAGCACGGCGAGCAACGTCCGCCGCCGGGCGACTACATGCGCGCCAATCCCGACGGCAGCCAGCCGACGATGGACCGCTCGATGATGGTCAACGTGATCGGCCAGGAGGCGACGCCGGCCCATCGGTTCATCCCGCCCGCCGACGTGCTGACGAGCCCGGCGAGCTCCGACTCGCTCGACTGGGCGGTGCAGCTGCCGCCGGTGGTCGCGCGATACCACCCGATCTATGCCTCGCGCCTGCTCATGTTGGAGCACCAGCAGGGGCTGTTCCGTCGGGGCGACACCGCGATCATCGTGCTCGCCTACGACGTGACCAAGGTCCGGGGCATGAACGGCGCGAACCTCGAGGCGGCCCTCGTGGTGACGCCGGGGACGACGCCCAGCGGGACCGGGACGCGCGTGCGGAACGCGCCACCCAAGGGCACGATCACCGTGCGGGCGCCCTGGGGCCCGCTCCTCATGAGCGCCGAGATCGCCGCGGACTCGGCGTCGACGCTGGTGCGGGCGCGGTACGGCATACGGCCGCCGTTCGCCATCGGCGCGCGCGTCTCGCTCTCCGACCTGCTGTTCTACACGCCGTACGAGGGGTTCCCGGCGAGCGTGGAGGAGGTGCTCCCGCACATGCTCTCGACGCAGAAGGTGCGGGCAGACCAGCCGCTGGGCGTCTACTGGGAGGCGTACAACACCAATCCGGCCGGCGAGCGGATGACGATCTCGCTCGTCGTCGCGCCCGACAACGACGAGGAGCCGGGCCGGATGACCCGAGCGGCGCGTGCGCTGCGGCTGGCGCGGGGGACATCGCCGGTGAGCGTGACGATCAACGACCAGTCGGTCCGGGGGGCGAAGACGTCACCGCGCGCGGTGCAGCTCGACATCTCGACGCTGACGCCGGGGGACTACCTCGTCCAACTCGAGGTGGACGTCGCCGGCCAGTACGTGATCCGTGCCGACCGGCGCATCACGGTCGTCCCTTCTCGCTGACTAGATTGCCGGTCGCCCGCGCCGTGTAGGCGCGGGCGCATTCCCCCTGTAGCTCCCCCCACGTGCGTCTCGCGCTCGCCATCACCGCCTCCCTTCTCGTCGCTCCGCTCGTGGTGCGACAGGCCTCCCCTGCCCGTCCCTTCCGCGCCACGACCATCGCCCGGCCGGCGCAGGACACGCTCCGCCCCCGCCGCGACAGCACCGCCCGTCGCGACTCCGCCGGCCGGCCGGCGCGCACCGCCGAGGAGCGCACTCTCGCCTCGCGCGATTCGGCGCTCGATGCGCTCTGGCCCGTGCAGGGACCGGAGCCGCTCCCGGGCGCGATCCTCCCCGAGAAGCGGATCATCGCCTACTACGGGAACCCGCTGAGCCAGCGGATGGGCGTGCTCGGCGAGTATCCGTCGGACCAGATGCTGAAGATGCTCGACGCCGAGGTGGAGGCGTGGGAGAAGGCGGACCCGTCGACGCCGGTCCAGCCGGCGCTTCACCTCATCGCGGTGGTCGCGCAGGGCTCGGCGGGCCGCGACGGGAAGTACCGTCTCCGCATGACGGACTCGCTGATCGAGCGCGTGGCGACCTGGGCCGCCACGCGGAACGCGCTCGTGTTCCTCGACGTGCAAGTGGGGCTCTCGACGCTGCAGGCGGAGTTGCCGCGGCTCGCGAGCTTCCTCGCGCGGCCGAACTTCCATCTGGGCATCGACCCCGAGTTCTCGATGAAGAACGGCGGGCTCCCCGGCCAGCGGATCGGCACCTTCGACGCGGCCGACGTGAACTACGCGACGGAGTTCCTGCAGGGGCTCGTGCAGAACCACAAGATCCCGCCGAAGGTGCTGGTGGTGCACCGGTTCACGCGCCGTGGCGTGACGAACTACCGGAACATCACGCTCCGGCCGGAAGTGCAGATCGTGATGCACATGGACGGCTTCGGCTCGCCGACGCTCAAGCGGAGCACGTTCCGCTCGTTCATCAAGGCGGAGCCGGTGCAGTTCGTGGGCTGGAAGCAGTTCTACAAGAGCCGGAACGACAACCCGCGGACGACGATCGCGGAGATCCTGCGGCTGAATCCCAAGGTGCTGTACATCCAGTACCAGTGACCTGAGCAGCGATGAAGGCGGAAGGGTGAAGGATGAAAGTGAAGGCAGCCTCCCGGATTCGGGGGGCTGCCTTCGTCGTTCACCCTTCACCCTTCACCCTCCCGCCTTCATCCGCCTGATCTCACGCCTCGCGCTCACTTCACGACGGTCAGCCCCGTCACCCCATCCGACTGCGCGAACATCCGGCCGCTCGGCGTATGGAAGAAGATCCGCCGCTTGCGGTTGTTCACCACCTCGTCGGCACGGGCGAACTGCATCGCGAGCATCACCTGCCCCTCGGGCTGCACCGGGAAGGTCGCCGCGGGATAGCTGACGCTCACCTCGTCGGACTGTTCCTCGACGAGGGCGCTCTCGCGCGTCCGCTTGAGGATCGCGACGGCTTCCTCGCGTGACATCGCCGGCGCTTCGACACCGGCTGGGGTGGTCGCGGGGCCGGGACGCACAGGGTCCTCACCGCCGGTGAAGAGCCAGATGAGTCCGACGATGACGATGCCGGCGGAGCTCCACTTCACGATCGGTGACTGTTTGGTGAACCAGTCACGCACCGGCTCGAGCGGGCCGAGCGAGACGCCCGGTGCCGACTTGGCCGACTTGGCCGACTTGGCCGACATCGAGACCGAGGCGCGGCCCATCGAGGTCGACTGGCGCGACTGCGCGCCCTCCGGCGGGTACGGCGTGAAGCAATAGGGGCAGACTCGCCGGTTATTGCTCTCCTTGTTGCAGGCAGCGCAGAGCATGGTGAAATAGAACGCCGAAACCTCGCCGTTTCAACGGGTTGCGCGCACTCCGTGACGGCTCAGGCCGCCTCGAACTCCGCCTTGGCCTGGGAGATCCCGCCGCCGTCCGTGACCCGGGCGTACCCGGCGCGGCCGAGGAGGGCGGCCGCTTGGGCCGACCGCATGCCGCTCGCGCAATAGACGAGGATCCTGCTCTTGGTGGTGAGCCCGTCGACGTCCTCGAGGCCGTTCGGGAGCGCATCGAGCGGCACATTCACGGCCCCGGGCAGGTGGCCGAGCCAGAACTCGAGCTTCGAGCGGACATCGATGACGTGATCGACGGGGAGATTCCGGAAACGGGCCATTGAGGCTCCAGGGCGAGGACATGGGCGCACGGACCGTCGGAACGGTCGATAACTATACGGGAATATAGACGCTCGCCGATCGACCCGCAACCACCGCGGCACGAGCGCCCCGGAACGCGCGAACGGGGTATGAGACTCGGGGGCATTTCGTCATCGTCCCCCGCCCTCGACGGTGACCCGCCTCGCGAACGGGGCGTCATCTCACGAGGACTCCCGGCCGAGTGGCCGGGCGACTTTCCACATCCCGGAGATTCCCGATGATCCGTCGTTTCGCGCTCGCCCTCGGCCTCGCGACCGTGCTCGCCGCTCCCGCTGCCGCGCAGATCCCCGTGCTCGACATCCGTGTCGGGGCGCAGGCCGTCATGCCCACCGGCGACCTCGCCGACCTCTACAAGGGTGGCTACGGGGCGTACGGCCGCGTCGGCATCCCGCTCGGCATGATCAAGCTCATGGGCACCCTGACCTACACGATGCTGCCGGGCAAGACGGTCGACATCCTCGGCACGCCGGTCGGTCTCGATGACGAGTCGGTGCTCGGCATCGCGGTCGGTCCGCACCTCTCGCTGCCGCTCGTGGACGCCGGGCTCGAGTTCGGCTACTTCAGCAACTTCGAGAAGATGGGCATCGTGCCGAGCGTCTCGATCGGGCTCGGCAAGCTCGACATCATGGGCTCGTACACGATCGTGAACTCCGACCCCAAGGCCAACTGGTTCGGCCTCGGGATCGGGCTCCGCTTCTAGTCGGTTCAGTCGCTCGCGGCCGGGAGCTGCGGCACGGACGTCTCCGACGCCTGCCGCAGCAGCCCGGTGCGCGTGTACTCGACCAGCTTGTCGCGCGTGTCCATGATGTCGAGGTTCCGCATCGTGAGCTGCCCGATCCGGTCGAGCGGCGTGAAGAACGCCTCGCCCCGCTCCATCGTCAGCCGCTCCGGCTTGTAGGTCAGGTTGCGGCTCGTCGTGTCCATGATGGAGTAGTCGTTGCCGCGCCGGAGCTCGAGGGTGACCTCGCCCGTGACCGCGCGCGCGACCCACCGCTGCGCGCTCTCGCGCAGCATGAGCGCCTGGCTGTCGAGCCAGCGCCCCTGATACAGCAGCCGCCCGAGCTTCCGGCCGTTGAGCCGGTACTGCTCGATGGTGTCCTCGTTATGGATGCCGGTGACGAGCCGCTCGTAGGCGATGAACAGCAGCGCCATCCCCGGCGCCTCGTAGATCCCGCGGCTCTTCGCCTCGATGATGCGGTTCTCGATCTGGTCGGTCATCCCGAGCCCGTGCCGCCCGCCGATCACGTTCGCCTCGAGGAACAGCTCGAGGGCGCTCGCGAAGGTCCGGCCGTTGAGCGCGACGGGCACGCCTTCCTCGAAGCGGATGCTGACGGTCTCCCGCTTGATGGCCACCTCGTCCTTCCAGAAGGCCACGCCCATGATGGGCTGGACGATGTGCATCCCCTTGTCGAGGAACTCCAGGTCCTTCGCCTCGTGCGTCGCGCCGAGGAGGTTGGAGTCGGTCGAGTAGGCCTTCTCGGTGCTCATCTTGTACGCGAAGCCGTTGGCGATGAGGTACTCGCTCATCTCCTTGCGGCCGCCGAGCTCGTCGATGAAGCGCTGGTCGAGCCAGGGCTTGTAGACCTTCAGGTTGGGGTTGGTGAGCAACCCGTAGCGGTAGAACCGCTCGATGTCGTTCCCCTTGAAGGTCGAGCCGTCGCCCCAGATGTGGACGTCGTCCTCGCGCATGGCGGCGACGAGCATCGTCCCGGTCACGGCGCGGCCGAGCGGCGTGGTGTTGAAGTAGGTCTGGCCGCCGGTGGAGATGTGGAAGGCGCCGCTCTGGATCGCCGCGATCCCCTCGGCGACGAGCTGGTGCCGGCAATCGATCAGGCGGGCCTTCTCGGCGCCGTAGCCCATCGCCTTGCGCGGGATCTCCTCGTAGTCGGACTCGTCCGGCTGTCCGAGGTTCGCGGTGTACGCGTAGGGGACCGCCCCGTTGGCGCGCATCCAGTGGAGCGCGGCGCTGGTGTCGAGCCCGCCCGAGAAGGCGATGCCGACGTTCTGTCCTTCGGGAAGGCGCTGCAGGATGGTGGCCACTCTGTCTCTCCGACGCGGGCGGTTTGGTCGCGGCGAAAGCTAGTCGGTCCGGGCGCACTCCCATAGTTTCCGGCGCATGTCCGACGCCCGCCCGCCCTTCCGCATCCTGGTGCTCTGCACCGGCAACTCCGCGCGCAGCCAGATCGCCGAGGCGATCATCGCGACGCGCGGCCTGAAGCGCCCGCTGGGCCAGGTCGTCGCCGAGAGCGCCGGATCCAAGCCCGCGGCCAAGGTCAACGAGTATGCGATCGTCGCGCTGCAGAACCACGGCATCGAATGGCGGGGCCGCACCCCGAAGTCCATCGACTCGCTCGCCGGGCAGCAGTTCGACCTGGTGATCACGGTCTGCGACCACGCGCGCGACGCCTGCCCCTTCTTCGCCGGCGCGAAGGCGCAGGTGCACTGGGGCCTCACCGACCCGGCGGAGCATATCTCCCCGGCGACGGCACGCGCGGCCTTCGCGCAGACCTACGAGGCGCTGTTCCAGCGCGTCAATCGCCTCCTGCGGCTCCCGTTGGAGGAGATGGATGCGGTGAAGCTGACCGTCGAGGCGCAGGCGATCCATGACACCCTGACGGCACCGGCGCGCCGCTCGTCGGCGCGGCTGCGGCGGCCGTCGTGAGCACGTCCTCGCCGCTGTCCCCCTCACGCGTCTCGGAGTGACCATGCGCATCGCCTTCCTCGGCTACGGCAACGTCGGCGGCCCGCTCGCCGACCAGTGGCAGCGGCTCGGACATGACGTCACCCTCGCGACGGCGAACCCCGACTCGGAGACGGCGCGCGCCCTGGTCGCGCGCAATCCGGGGCTGCGCATCGCCGCGCCGGCCGATGCGATCGGGTCGGCCGACGTGGTGGTGGTCGCCATCCCGTTCAAGGCGCTCGAATCGACGCTCGCGCCGCTCCGTGACGCGCTCGCGGGGAAGACGCTCATCGACTGCGTGAATCCGGTGGGTCCAGGCCTCACGCACGGCCTCGAGAGCAAGCGCTCGGGAAGCGAGACCATCCAGGCCCTGCTCCCGGCGACGCGCGTGGTGAAGGCGTTCAGCATCTACGGCTACGAGAACTTCGAGGACAACCGATTCCCCGCGGCCAACGTCAGGCCGGCGATGCTCTTCTGCGGCGACGACGCCGACGCGAAGGCGACGGTCGGCGGCCTCATCGCCGCGCTCGGATGGGAGCCCGTGGATGTGGGCGGGCTCGTACAGGCGCTGCACCTGGAGCACATGACGCTGCTGTGGGTGCGGATGGTGCGCGCCGGGAAGCAGTCGCCACACCTCACCTGGGCGCGCCTCGCGCGCTGACGGCGATCAGCGCGCGCTGACCCGGCGCACGACGAAGTACCACGGCACCCCGAACAGCATCGCGCCGATCGCCGCCCCGGCGGAGGCCTTGCCGTATTCGCCATCGAGGAACGAGATGGCGATCACGGTGCAGAACACCACGAACGGGATGAAGGCCAGCACCGCCACGCCCACGGTGCCGAGGGGGATGCGGAAGGGGCCGCGCAGCGCGGGCTCCTTCGCGCGGAACCAGACGAGCGCGGCGAACTCGAGCATGAGCGCCGCCGCGTAGAAGATCGCGTCGGCGACGATGAGGTTCCCGAAGGGCAGCAACGCGAACACGGAGTAGATCGAGGCCCCGAGCAGCACGGCGACCCAGGGCGTGCCGCGGTCGTCGGTGCGACCGAAGACCTTGGGGAGCAGGCCGTCGAGCGACATCGCGAGCGGGATGCGCGTGTAGACGAGGAGCAGCGCATTGAACAGCGCGAGCGCACTCGCCATGCCCGCGAGGGCGAGCATCGGGGCGAGGATGACGCCCATCGAGCCCGTCGCGGCCTCGGCGATCGCCGGCCAACCGCCCTCCTGCCAGGTGGTCCAGTCGGTGGCACCGAGCGCCGGGAGCAGCGGGATGAAGTAGCCGAGCGCGACGACCGGCAACGCGAAGGCGAGCGCGCGCGGGTAGGTGCGACTCGCGTCCACGACCTCCTCGCCGACGGTGGAGGCGTTGTCCCAGCCGAAGTAGTTCCAGAGCGCGGTGCTCAGGCCCACGACGAGCCCGGTGCTGATCCCCTGCGACGGCTTGGAGAACGGCGCCCAAGGCGCATGGGTGATGTTGGGGATCGCGAAGAGCGCGACGAGCGCGAAGGTGCCGAGCACGAACGTGCCGATGGCGACCGAGACGCGGCCGACGGGGAGCGCCCCGCGGAGGTTGATCCCCGTCGCGCCCCAGATCACGGCGAGCGCCACGATCCAGCGGGTCCCCTGCGACATCTCCGGGACGAAGTACGCGAGATACTGGTTGAACAGGGCGGGATAGATCGCCATGTCCACGAGCGAGTAGAGCCAGGTGTACCAGCCGTTCTGGAAGGCCCAGAAATCGCCGAAGGCCCGGCGCACCCAGCGGTAGTAGCCGCCTTCCTGCGGGAGCATGCTCGCGAGTTCCCCGATGATGAGGATCTCGGGGAGCGACCAGACGAGCGGGATCACGAGCAGGATCGCGAGCGCGAGCCCCGGGCCCGTGCCGGCGACGAGTCCCTCGAGGGTGAACGCGCCCCCGGAGACGTTGAAGAAGATGATGAAGACGAGCGAGAGCGTCGTGAGCGAGCGCCGGAGCATTGGCGCATATTCTAGTCCGTCGCCTCCCTCCCGTCAGGCCCCATGCCGATCGATCTCCAGAACGCCCAGCTTCTCGCCGTCACGGTCATCTTCGCGCTCTTCGCCGTGGCGGAGCTCGCGCTGGGGCATTTCTTCCCGCACGCCGCCTCGGCCGAGGACAATCGGCTGGACGTCGCCGTTGGCGTCACGTTCCCCGTCATCTCCGGGGCGGTGTTCGCCGGCTCCAAGGCGCTCTGCGCCGTGCTGATGCCCGAGATGCGCGACGCCTGGGCGGACTGGCCGTGGTGGCAGATGGTCCTCGTGCTCCTCGTCGCCGACGACCTGACGCAGTACTGGTGGCATCGGCTCTCGCATACGTCGGTGATGTGGCCGCTGCACCGGGCGCATCACTCGGCGGCGTACATGAGCGTGCGCGTGGTCTATCGCAACAACGCGTTCTACTACGCGCTCATGCCCGGCCTCTGGTTCAGCGGCGCCCTGCTCTACCTCGGCTTCGGCTGGGTCTTCGTCGGCTACAGCGTCGTGAAGCTCGCGGTGATCATCGGCGCGCACTCGGCGGTGCGCTGGGACCAGTGGCTCTACCGGTACCGTCCGCTGCGGCCGCTGGCGTGGGTGCTGGAGCGGACCATCAGCACGCCGGCCACGCACTTCGCGCACCACGCGCTCACGCAGGACGACGGCATCGGGCACTACATGGGGAACTACGGCAACCTGCTGTTCCTCTGGGACGTGCTCTTCGGCACGGCGCGCATCACGCGGCAGTACCCGCCGGCCTACGGATTGAACGACGACCGGCGCCATGGCCCGGAGCGCTGGTATCACCAGATGTTCTTCCCGCTCTTCCGGTCCCGCCGCGCCGAGACGGTGCTCGGGCACGAGAAGCACCTGCCGATCGATTGAGGGACATGTGAGGGACACCTGATGGACGCCACCGACCTCATCGCGAGGCTGGGACTCACGCCGCACCCGGAGGGCGGGCACTATCGCGAGGTGTTCCGCAGCACCCTCGCCGTGCACCCCGCCGACGGACGCGCGGCGCGCGCCGCGCTGACCGCGATCCACTTCCTCCTCGCGGCGGGAGAGCAGTCGCGCTGGCATCGCGTGCGCTCGGACGAGGTCTGGCATTTCTCATCAGGCGCGCCGATGGAGCTGCTGCTGCTCACCCCCGACCTCGGCGAAGCGGTGACGATCACCCTCGGGCGGCTGGAGGAGGGGCACGTGCCCTTCCACACGGTGCCGGCGGAGTGGTGGCAGGCCGCGCGCCCCGTGGGGGCGTTCTCGCTCTGCAGCTGCATGGTGGGCCCGGGGTTCGACTTCGCCGACTTCACGTTCATGGACGGCGCGGAGGATCAGGCGCTCGTCCGTGCGCGTTTCCCGGCGCTGGCCGCGCTCATCTGAGCCGCGGGTGAACGCCTACTCGCGCGGTCTCAACTACGCGCTCTACCAGGTCGGATGGTTCGCCTGCATCCTCGGCGCGGCGTGGGGCTGGCCGTGGATGGGGGCGGCGATCGCGACGGCACTCATCGCGGTGCACGTGCTGCTCGCGCCGGAGCGGGCGACGGAACTGCGGCTGATCGGCGTCGCCCTCGCATTCGGCCTGGTCGTCGAGGGCTACCAGGCGCAACGCGGGACCTACGCGGCGTTCACGTCGGGGAGCGTGGTGGCGTGGATGTCGCCGCCCTGGCTGCTGCTCATGTGGGCGCAGTTCGCGACGACGTTCCGGTGGAGCCTGCGCGGGATCATGCTGCGGCCGGTGCGTGCGGCGCTGTTCGGCGCGGCCGGCGGGCCCATCGCGTTCTGGGCCGGTGAGCGACTCGGCGCCGTGACGCTGGCGGCGCCGCTCTGGGCCGCCTACCTGCGGCTCGGGCTCACGTGGGGGATCGCCCTCTGGGCCTGCGCGGAGATCGCGCGGCGTCAGTCGTCGCCGTCGACCAGCGTCCCGTAGTCCACGAACAGCTCCTCGCCCACGGCGATGTCGCGGAGCGCCTCGAACCAGGCGCCGTCGTCGATCGAGCGGACGTTCGGCTGCTCGGCGTGGTTCAGGAAGTGGACGAGGTCCATCTTCTTGAAGCCGTCCTCGGGGAGATGGTAGTGCGTCTCGTCGTAGAGGCAGTAGGTCTCGACGAGGTGGCGCGCGTGGTCGGGGAGGGCGTCGATCTCGGCGCGCGGCACGGCGATGAAGCCCTCGGTGCCGCCGCGCGGCGGCGAGAAGATCTCGCGGCAACCCTTGGGGATGGGGCGGACGGCGAAGACGCCGATACCGGCGACGGTCGAGGGGCGGATCGCGACGTAGGTCTTGTGGCGGAGCTCGTCGAGCAGTCTCGAATGCGGCATGATGCGGGAAAGTTAGCGAGGTCTGGGTGGCTGGCACATCGCGTGACCGGACCACATCTTCGAGCGTATGCGACCCTTCCTTCTCTCCGTTGCCTTGGTCGCCTGCGCATCACAGGCGCACGGCCAAGGGTTCATCGCGTCGGTCGACGACCTGACGATGCTCTCGCGACGGCCGGCGATCGTGCTACTCGCCACCGGCGACTCACTCATCGGCCGGTTCGAGGGCGCCGGACTCACCGACGGCTACATGGGGACCGTCGTGTTCCGCACGGACAGCGGCAAGGTGCTCCGGATCAAGCCGGAGGAGATCGCGCGCCTCTCGATCCGTCCGTCGACGCTCGCCCGGCTCGAGATGACCGCCAATTCCGCGAACTCCATCCGTGAGATCGCCGGGGCGGATTTCGAGGAGATCGCGAAGCGCGAGTTCATCATCTTCGAGCCCGCCCGCCGCACCAACCGCGCCGGGACGATTCGTCTCATGCAGCTCCTCAACCCGGGGTTCGATGGGCGCATCAAGGTCTTCGCCGACCCCAATGCCAGGAAGACGTTGGGCCTCTCGCTCGGCGGGGTGCGGCTGGCCGGCGGCGAGGACAAGTCGTTCCTCTTCGTGCTCCCCGACGATCGGACGGTGCTCGTGAAGAAGTCGAGCTACGCCGACAACTTCACCGAGCTGTACGGCAGTTGCCCAACGATGGTGGAGGGATTCTCCGGCGCGCGGATGCGATGGGACGACGTGGCGGCGCACGTCTTCGTGTTCGACCGGCGCTGCGGCACGCCCTAGCGCACCGCGGCCCTTTTCCGCGTGCCCGAACGGGCGCAGGTTTCGGGGATGGCAGACCACGAACGGCACTTCGCCCCCTTCCGCGCCCGGACCATCGGGCACGACCTCACGTTCCACACACCCTACGGCGAGCAACGGCTGGTCTACGCCGACTGGACGGCGAGCGGCCGCCTCTACCGGCCGATCGAGGCGACGCTCGCCGAGCGCTTCGGGCCGTACGTGGGGAACACGCACAGCGAGTCGTCGGTGACGGGGTCGACGATGACGATCGCGTACCACGAGGCGCACGCGCGGATCCGGCGGCACGTGAACGCGGGTCCGGACGACGTCGTGCTCACGCCGGGCGCGGGGATGACGGCGGCGGTGAACAAGTTGCAGCGCATCCTCGGGCTCAAGGCGCCGGAGGGACTGCGCCGGCATCTGGTGATGCCGGCCACCGAGCGGCCCGTGGTCTTCGTCACGCACCTCGAGCATCACTCCAACCACACGAGCTGGTACGAGACGATCGCCGACGTGGTGGTGGTGCCCCCCGACGCGCAGGGGGTCGTGAGCCTCGCGGCGCTCGAGGAGCAGCTGCACGCGCATCGCGACCGGCCGTTCAAGATCGGTGCGTTCAGCGCGTGCTCCAACGTCACGGGCGTGTTCACGCCGTATCACGAGATGGCGCGACTGGTGCGCCGCGCGGGCGGGATCAGCATCATCGACTTCGCGGCCTCGGCCCCGTACGTGGCGATCGACATGCATCCGGCCGGCGATCCCGAGGCGGCGCTCGACGCGGTGCTCTTCTCGCCGCACAAGTTCCTCGGCGGCCCCGGCGCGTCCGGCGTGCTCGTGTTCAATCGCGCGCTCTACCACAACTCGGCGCCGGACGAGGCGGGCGGCGGGACGGTGGCGTGGACCAATCCCTGGGGGCAGTACGCGTTCCTCGAGGACATCGAGGCACGCGAGGATGCGGGGACGCCGGGTTTCCTGCAGGCGATCAAGGCGGCGCTGGCGATCTCGCTCAAGGATGCGATGACGGTGGAGGCGATGCGCGCGCGGGAGGAGGAACTGGTACCGCTCGCGATGGACCGCCTGAACGCGATCGCCGGGGTGCACCTGCTCGCGCCCGCGGTGCGGCACCGGTTGGCGATGCTCTCGTTCTGGGTGGAAGGGCTGCATTACAACCTCGTCGTGCGGCTGCTCAACGACCGGTTCGGCGTGCAGGCGCGCGGCGGCTGTTCCTGCGCGGGGACGTACGGGCACTACCTGCTGCACGTGGACCCGTCGCGGTCGAAGGCGATCACCGACCGGATCGACCGCGGCGACCTCTCGGAGAAGCCGGGGTGGGTGCGGCTCTCGTTCCATCCCACGACGACGCAGGCGGAGCTGCTGCACGCGCTCGATGCGGTGGAGCAGGTCGTGCGGCATGGCGCGACGTGGGCCGAGGACTACGTGTACTCGCCGACGAGCAACGAGTACGCGCACCGTGCGGGGGATGCAGCGCTCGGTGCGCGGGTGGCGGAGTGGTATGCGGGGGCGCTGGGGTGACGCGCGGCCGCGTCAGGCCGGCACGCGCTCATCGAGCCACGTGACCCGCGCCTGCACGAGCGTCGCGAGGAGGTTCAGCACGCCCATGGTGACGAAGAGCGCCTGGAACGAGACGAAGTTGGCGATGAGCCCGCCGACGGCGATCGCGACGCCGGAAATGAACTGCGTGTGCCCGCTGGCGATGCCCCAGAAGAAGGTGTCGTCGGTGCTGTCGCTGTCGCGGAGCTGCGAGGCGTAGTAGGCGTCCCACGAGGGCGTCGAGACCGCCTCGGCGATGCCGAGTCCCACTTGCACGAGCAGCAGCTCGGTGGTGTTCGAGACGAGCAGGTACGCGAAGGTGAAGAGCGTGTTGAGCGCGTACCCGATGGTGATCATGCGGAACTTCCACCGCGTGCCGTTCAGGAGTCGGCCGACGACGGGATACGCGATCCCGCTGACGATGAGGTAGGTGGCCCAGGCGGCGGTGATGTCGAGCAGGTCGCCGCCGACCTGTTCGCTGAAGACGGCGAAGAGAGGCCCGAGCAGGCCTTCGCTGAAGTACCAGAGACTCGACGACAGGAGCAGGAGCGGGATGCGGCGCGGCATGGTGGGGCCTCCATCCATTGGACGCCGGGCCCGGCCGATCGTTCGCCGCCTCCCCCGCGGCTCCGGCGGATCCCCAACGGCCGATAGCGGCGCCTCAGTCGCCGAGCGTCTCCGCCACGGCGCGCGCCGCCTGCGTGATCGCCGTATTCGTGTCGGCGCTCGCGTCCGAGTCGGCATTCGCGATCGCGATGCGTCCGAACCTCCGGCGCCCGATCACCCACGGCTGGTCCGCCGGCGTGGCATACGTCGGCTCCCACAGGAGGTGCGGCGAGTAGGCGTAGCCATGCGGCCACCGGTTGACCGTGATGGCCCTGATGTCGCGGCCCGCGTCGAAGCCGGCGCCGCCCAGGGCCGCATCGAGCTGGTCGCGGACGTGCCCCTCGAACTGCGCGAACGACGTGGTCATCAGTCGGCGGCGACCCTCCCGCCATTGTTCCGGGCCCTTGGTCACGCCGTCATGGTGCACATGGCACATGTGCAGCACCATCGGCTCGTCCGGCGTCTGCGAGCGCTTGTAGTCACCGATCGACACCGGGTAGTCGAGCTCCACCTGCTTGAAGAAGTCCTTCGTGTAGTAGACGAAGTCGGTGCCGAGTTGCGCGAAGGCCCGCCAGTGGGGAATGAGCACCTTGGTGTAGGTGAGCGGGACCTTCACGCCGTAGCTGAGGCCCTTCTGCTGCGCCGCCGGCAGATCGGGCACGAGGTACGGGATGGCCATGTTGTAGCAGGCCATGATCACGTTGGCGCCGCGCACGGTGTGCGCGGTGCTGCCGTTCACGTAGGTCACGTCGACCGCCCGGTCACCGCCGGTGTGCGCGACGTGCACCGCCGTGCTGTTGAGCCGGATGCGCACGGCCGAGCCGCGACGGTCGAGCGCGCCGTAGTCGGCGCGAGCGGTCACCACATCCTCCATGGTCGTGCCGGGGATGGCGGCCGGGAGGAGTTTCCGGACGAGCAGGCGTGCGACCGAGGCGTTGCCGTCCGGGAAATGGAAGATGTACGGCTCGTCGCCGCGCGAGCCGAAGCGTGGCATCGTGTGATCGAGGCCGGGCATCCCGCCGTCGTAATCGAGCACGGCACTGGCCGGGATCTCGTCGATCCCCACGCACCAGAAGCTGATCCCCCACTTCCGATAGAGCTCGAGGAGCTGCGGGTCCACCTGGCAGGTGTCGCGCAACCACGCTTCGTAGCTCGTCCGGTGCAGCACCTCGTACTTCGCTTCGCGGGAGAGCCCCGGGAGGTAGTCGCGCGTCTCGGTCTGCACGCGGATGAGGTCGCGTCGCGCCCGTTCGTTGAGCGGCGCCTCGGCGGCGAACGCCTCCCACGACTTCTGGCCGTACCCCGTCACGAGCTTCCGCACGCCGAAGTTGTCCTGGTCGAACACGATCGACTTCGCGAGCCCGAGCCTGGCGTAGAGCGTCTGGTCGAACGCCTCGTAGAACTTCGCCGTGTCGATCCCGATGTCCTTGAGGAGCTGCTTGGCCACGTCCGAGTACGCCGACGGCGTGTCGATGGACTCGGTGCCACCGTACCCGATGCGCGTGGTGCCGTCGATGGAGAACTCGTTGCGCTTGGCGTGGCCGCCGAAGTCGTCGTGGTTGTCGAGGATGAGGATCCGCGCGTTCGGCCTTCGCTCGCGGTAGAGGTGGGCCGCGGCGAGTCCGCTGATGCCGGCACCGACGACGACGAGGTCGTACCGCTCCTCGGGAGGCCCGGCGCGCCAGGTGCGTCCGGCGACGCGGGCATGCATCGTCTCCCACGCGCCGTCATGCGTGCCGCGGAGCCCGGTCCTGGCCGGCGGATAGTAGTCCGCACCGGAGTCCCATCCCTGGGCCAGCAGATCGGCCCAGGGCGCGAGCAACGAGGCGCCGAGGGCGACGCTGGCCCCGTTCAGGAAGTCCCTTCTCGTGACGCCGTCGGACATGGACCTTCCTCCAGCAGCGGGATCGGCAGCGCGGGCCTCGGCTCGGCCAGCGGTCCACGGACGATAGCGCCGTTCCCGCGGCGGAGCGAGCGCCGATCCGCCCGCTCACATCCGCGCGCCGACCTGCTCGCCCGCCCCGTCCAACGCCGCCCGCACCCGATCGGCCGACACGGCACGGTGCGATGCGTGCCAGACGACCTTGCCGTCCTCGATGATGAGGATCTGCGGCGACTCATGGCGCACGCCGAAGTGCGCCGCGAGGTCCTGCGAGAGCGGCCGTTGCGCGCGCACGTCCACGCGGTAGAGCGTGATGTCCTCGTACCGCTCCGTCAGCCGGGCCATCTGGAGGGCCGCCCACTGCGAGAGATCGCAGGTGAGGCTGTCCTTGAAGACGATGGTGCGTCCGGGGCGCCGGGCGAGTTCGTCGGCGTTCTCGACGGCGAGCGGGAGGATGGGCATGGGAGGATCGGTGCGGCGGGAGATGTCGGAGACGTCCGGGTGACCAACACGGCGCGGGGCGCACGGGTTCCGATGCGCCCCGCGCCGGAGGTCCCTACCCCCGCCGCAGCGTGAGCACCGCGATCTCCGGGCGCACGTTGAACCGGGCCTTGATGAGATGTCCCACCCCGCGGCTGATGTACAGCGCACGGGCCGGATCGCCGCTGACGGGGATCGCGCCCGAGACGTAGTCCTTGTTCTGCACGGGCAGGAGCGGCGGCGGCAGGAAGGGCGCCTTGCACTGCCCGCCGTGCGTGTGGCCGGCGAGCATCCACCCCGTGTAGCCGGGCCATCGCTGCTGGTCGGCAGCGTCGGGGTTGTGGACGAGGACGAGGGCGGCATCGCTGGTGCGGGCGTGGAGCGCCCGCGCCGGATCGCCGCGGCGCGCCCAGAGATCGTCGACGCCGATGATGTCGAGGCCGGCGACGGACTGCGTCTCGTTGCGCAGCATGCGGACGCCGGCGCGCTCGGCCTCACTCACCACGCGCGCGGCGACCTCGGGTTGCCGCCACGCGACACCGTAGTCGTGGTTCCCGAGGATCCCGACGGTGGCGAGGCGACCGCGGGGGAGGTGCGAGAGGACCTCGCGGAGCTGCACGAACTGCGATTCGCCGCGCTCGGGGCGATGGCTGACGAAGTCGCCGGTGATGGCCACGATGTCGGGCGCGAGCGCGCGGAGGCGGTCGAACGACGCGATGAGGTAGGCGTCGTCGACCTGCGGACCGATGTGCAGGTCGCTCAGGTGCGCGAGGCGGGCGCCGTCGAGCGCGGCCGGGAGGTTCGCGACGGGCAGGTCGCGGGTGGTGATCTCCAGCCAGTGGGGCTCGACGCCCAATGTATATCCCACGGTCCCCGCGCCCGCGGACGCGGCGGTGGCGAGGGCGGAGAGCTGGAGGAAGCGGCGGCGGTCCATGGGAGACAATCTGGCGCATCGCGGACGCGCGCCAGAGGGGGGCTCGTCTCGACTCGGCGTCGGTCGAGCCTACGCGGTCACGCTTCTCGCAGTCGCGGTCGCGCTTGTCGCAGCCGCGGTCACGCTTGCCGCAGTCGCGGTCACGCTTGTCGCAGCCGCGGTCACGCTCGTCGCAGCCGCGGTCACGCTTGTCGCAGCCGCGGTCACGCTCGTCGCAGCCGCGGTCACGCTTGTCGCAGCCGCGGTCACGCTTGTCGCAGCCGCGGTCACGCTTGTCGCAGCCGCGGTCACGCCTGTCGCAGCCGCGGTCACGCTTGTCGCAGCCGCGGTCACGCTTGTCGCAGCCGCGGTCACGCTTGTCGCAGCCGCGGTCACGCTTGTCGCAGCCGCGGTCACGCTTGTCGCAGCCGCGGTCACGCTTGTCGCAGCCGCGGTCACGCTTGTCGCAGCCGCGGTCACGCTTGTCGCAGCCGCGGTCACGCTTGTCGCAGCCGCGGTCACGCTTGTCGCAGCCGCGGTCACGCTTGTCGCAGCCGCGGTCACGCTTGTCGCAGCCGCGGTCACGCTTGTCGCAGCCGCGGTCACGCTTGTCGCAGCCGCGGTCACGCTTGTCGCAGCCGCGGTCACGCGTCTCGCACCGGCGGATCCTCTTCGTGGAATGGTCGGCACGGTGGTGCAGGGAGCGGTCCGCCGAGGCACATGGATGACCGCACTCCACGCGAACGCCGGCTGATGCGCTCGATCATCGCGGACGCGACGAGGCGCTCGATCAGCTGGCCGAGCGTGCGCATCCGCGGGAAGCACCATCGGGGGATGGCCCACGAACCGGAGGATCCGGAGCTCGGTACCGCACGCGAACAACGCGGCCCACGAGCGCGTCTCGCTCGTGGGCCGCATTGGCACTCATCGGGACGGCGGGATTCGAACCCGCGACCCCCTGAACCCCATTCAGGTGCGCTACCGGGCTGCGCTACGTCCCGTCCGTTGTACTGCACGGACAGACGAAGAAGGTAGTCGATCGCCCGCCGAAATGCCAAGCCCCCTATCTCCTAGTCGGACAACGTCTTGTGCGGGCGGAGAGGTCAGCGTCCAGGTGCCCGGAACATGGGACGGGTCTTCCCGATCCATTCCCAACGAGGCCCGCAATCTCCGCTGGTACCCGTCGGTTTCTCGCAGTTCGCACACGACTCGCACACAGAGCTGCTGGTCTACTACGGGATTCTGATCCGTTGAGAAGATCCAACTGGGGCTGCGATTCCACGAGCTACAAGTCTGCTCCACACCTTGAGCGCAGCAGGTGTGATCAACTCGGAGCGGAGCCACCACTCTCTCGAGTCGTTGCATGAGCTGTAAAGCGGTCTTCCGACAAAACGACGAATCACGATCAGGCAAGCTTCCGGAACCCCGAATCCGCGTGCCCACGGCTCCGCAAACATCGTTTGCGAGAGAGCTCGAGTCGTGTCGAGGACTTCGAAGCAAATGTCCAGTGCTCGCGCCTCCGACATGCCGGGCTCGACGAACTTTGCGGATAGGAGGTACGTACCGGCTGCGGGGTTCGAGGTGTCGAACGTCGACCCGTCATCGCGTTCGATGAGCACGTCGATGCGACGACGCATCCCACGCGCCTCAGCGTAGGTCGTGGTTTGCCACGCCAATGCAGTGGACACAGCGGGCCAGCGGCTCCTACTCGGGGGGATCGAACCCGAGCGCACCTAACACCGCATCCTCAAGCTGACGCAGCTCGGCCTCATCCAGCACCCCAACCGGGCGGGCGTCGATCAGGCTCGGGTTCACTGCCTGTAGCTGGAACGCGATGAATACAGACGGCTGCGTGAGGCCGTTGGTCGCCGACGGGTCCACGCGAACTGTGTGAGGAAACCTCGTCGCCGCGAGCTTCGTCGTTCCAGGCACGACGAGCGCCACCGGAACCGACAGGAGCGTCTCATTCGCGCTGACGACGACTGCCGGCCGTCGTCCGCTCTGCACGCTTCCGCGTTCAGCGCTCGGCGGCGGGAAATTCACCCAAACAACATCGCCGCGTCGCAGAGCCAATCACCCTTCGAGCGAGCGTTCGAAGGCAAAGAAAGAAGCAGTCGCACTCTCGCTCATCGCCTCGATGTCGCGCCGCGCCGCTTGAATCTGCTCATCCGTGAACTCTCCGGCGCCACGAGTCAGTGACTCCGACATCTCGACGCAGATGGCGTACCGCGCCCGTGCCTCGCTGCCAGCAGGGATGAAGAGGTTCGACTGCGTCGCCGACACACCCGGAATGGAAAGCAGGCACGTCAGGGCAGACGCGCTTAGGGTGCGCGTCGTGGGGGACAAGGTGAGATTCGCCATGTCTAGACTCGACTGCGAGAGGGGGTCTAACGTTTCTAGCATCATGTGGCTCATCTATCGGGCAACGTCAGAGAGAAAAGCGATCACCTGCCGTGTCAGGTACCCATACGTCTCATCGACGTACTCACTCGGTTGCCGCGACTTCCTGTTGACTTCAAGCATCTGCCGCCCCCCAAGACTGGCCCGGGCAGGTTCAGGCAGCTCCGCCACAGGGATCTGAACCCCGTGCCATTTGGCGGTGAGGTTCACTACGAGGATTCGCTGGTCCTGAGGCACGGTCTCAAGAACGAGATCCAGCTGCGCATTCGCCATTGGCACAGGCGAGTTCGGGTCACCGGCGAGAATCATTCCCGATCCAAACTTGAACGCGAACTCTGACACGTCGCGTCCGAGGTGGTTTCGGAGGGAGTCGCTGTTGCGCAGCAGCTTCTCGCGGAGGAAGCCGCGGGCACCACCAGCGGTATCAAACGACAGCGTGCTCATGATGGAAACCTCGACCATCTGCGCCGTGCCGTGTCGCGCTCCCCAGACCTTCTCGAAGGCACCGTAGCAAGAATCGGCCAAGTCATTGAACAACTTGACCGGCTTCCCTGAACCCGCTTCGGCCACCAAGAAGCGGAAGGGCAGTCCTCCTGCCGCCGGCGGCTGCAGGGGAACGTTCATCGCACCAACCCGCACCTCGAGCAGGTACTCGGGAGCCTTGCGATGGAGCATTACGAGCTCCTGCGGCAACTGCTGAAGCTCGGGCAGCTCGACCCCGCTCCCGGTGACGTCGTCGTAGAACGCGAGATTGTCCCTGCGCTCGAGCCGCACGGCGCTTGGGAAGACGTACGCGATTGCTGTTCGGCGGACTTGAAGCGACTCAGAGTTCATGGCTTGTGAAGATTATCACAAAGGACCGATCGCGGGCCAGTCAAGGTTACTACCCGCAGAGCTACCTAATGACGAGCGAAGGTGTCACCGGGCGACGCGGGCCGCTAGGGGCAATCAGCTCGCGCTCTCACATGATCCCATAAGTCGTTTCAAATAAACCACTTAACAGACTACGCACCGCTCGTCCAGTACCGGTGACCCCGGATCCCGGAGCCGCCAACGGGAAGACGAATGCTCGGGGACGGCCGGGTTCGCACCGCCCCCGACATCGTCAGGCCCGAGTCCCTCGACCGGTTCCGCGTGCGGGCTTCAGGCGCAGAACACGGCCGGGTGTCGGGTGCGCCTTGAGACCGCAAGTCATGAACGCGGATGAGCGGCGTGCGCCTCCGTAAGCTCCGAAGCCTCTGGCGGCAACCTCTCGCTCACGTCCCAGGACACCAGCCGAGTGCTCCCATAGCCTTTGCTGACGTAGTGCGCGGCGCCCTTACCCGGATCGTACCGCTGCGCGTCACTATGCCCATGTGACCACGCGCCCCGGAGCGCCGTGACGGACAGGGCCTCGACGCCAGCAACGAGTGCGTGGTGATGCACCATCCCCGACGTTGACCGCTCCGTGAAGACTGCGAAGTTCACCGGTCGTCCCGTGAGCTTTTCTACCTTGCGCGCCCAAGACTTGAACGCCCTCTCCCCATCGCTCGGGAAGCGGTATGTGAATGTCACGAAGTACTGCCATTCGTAGCCGTCGAACCAGCGCGCCAACTCATCCCGTTGGCGTTCCTCTCCCAGCACCGGGTACTTGTTCGCAGTCGCACGTTCCATCGCTATTGCCCTCCTCGTCGGCCGTTGTGTGTTCGGAGGAGACTATCAGCCGCCTGCAGGGGGCGGAGAGAACTCCAGCGGGTTCTGCCGATCCCTAAGGCCAGCTGACCTACGGGCAAACCCGTGATACAAGGCCGCTAGGAGCCATTTCCCGATTCCTCCTCGATGTGCCTGCACTAAGGAGTCGTCGCGAGCAGCTCTCAAACGCAAAGTCGGCCTGAATTCGTGACGCTTAGGGACCCAGGGTGACGCCGAGGGAACGCTCCCATTTGTCGCGATACCCAAACCAATGGCTTGCGTCTGCCGAGTCCCCCCTGAGGCCAATCCGCCGACGTGAGCGCGATTCCTGCCCGTTGGATCCCCCTCGTCCCCAGACGGATCACAGGAGGGGCACGATTTCATCCCCTCCACTCTCTCGGAGATCCCTCCCCTGCGCCTAACGCTCTCGAGCTCCGTTTTCGGACGGGGCTACCCATCCTGACGGCTTCCGGACGAATGAGTTCTCTCGGAAGCCCCCCTACCCCGCCTCACCAAGAAGGCGGGTCCCTGCGGCCCCCAGCGATTGCTGGGGGCCGTTTTCGTTTCCACCCATCGCTGGAGGGCACCATGCCCAGGAAGACAGATGGACCCCGGTATCTGGAGATCACGGACCGCATCCTCGAATCCCTCAACAACGGCGTCGTGCCGTGGGAGCGTCCATGGATCTCAGGAGCACCAAGGAATGCAGAATCGGGAAGGAGGTACCGTGGCATCAATCGTGTGCTGCTCGAACTCACGGCGCTCCAGCGGGGATACGAATCATCCGGCTGGCTGACATTCAACGCCGCTCGGCGGCTCGGAGGGCACGTCCGCAGAGGCGAGACTGGCACGCTCATCATCTACTTCGAGCGAAGGCCGAAGCGAGGGACCGAGGCAGCGAGCTGGGATCAGGAAGTCGACCACGAGTACGTGTACCTCGCTCGGCACCACTTCCTCTTCGCGTTGGACCAGATTGAAGGCCTCGGCGCCCTGCGAGCATCGCTCGCGGGGCTCTTTTCTGCCCAGCCGCCACTCGAGCGAGCCGAGGAGGTGCTGACCCGTTCCGGTGCCCACATCGTCTACGCGGGCGACCGCGCCTGCTACGCCCCGGAGGAGGACACGGTCTACCTGCCGCCCCGTGCCAAGTTCAGGGACGCCGAGGGCTTCTACGCCACGGCCATGCACGAGCTGGCGCACTGGACCGGCCACCAGTCGCGTCTCAACCGGTCCTTCGACGGCCGGTTCGGGGAGCCGCAGTACGCTGCCGAGGAACTGATCGCCGAACTGGCCTCGGCATTCCTCTGCTCGGAGCTGGGCTTGAATACCATCGGGTCCTCAGCTAGCTATCTAGAGGGCTGGCTCCGCCTCTTGGAGGGCGACTGCCGAGCGATCTACGTCGCTGCCCGCGAAGGTCAATTGGCTGCAGACTATCTGCTTGGTGAGTGGGTCCCCGACGTTGTGCCTGCGACCGAACTTGGAGTCGAGGACGCAGCCCGACATCCCGAGCTTGTCAGCCTTGCCTGAGTTGTTCTGCCTGCACGCCCGCCCGGCTACTCCAGCCTGAGCCGCGGGCGCTTCTGCCTGAAGGCACTCCACAACACCTGAGCCATTCCCGCCGCGCACCTCTGGTTGCGCGTGGCTGGTGGCGTCCAGGCGTTACGGGCGGACCAGAACACTCATGCGCCGAGGTGCGGCACGACCGCCCTTGTCCATCCGGCGCACCACTTCGTCACGAGGTAGCGCAAGTATGCTGACACGGTTCCTTCCTCCAACGCTCGGCCCTCCGTAACCGGCTGAGCAGTGGATTCCACGCTCGAGCGACTCCTCACTGCGAAGGAGGTCGCTCAGATACTGCGCATCAACGGCAAGAAGGTCTACGCACTTCCGATTGCCAAAGTCAGGATCAGCAAGAATCGGATTCGCTGGCGGCTCGCGGATGTCCAAGCATTCATCGCCAGTAGCACGATCCAGCCTGACACCTCGTCGCCTCCGCATGTGCGACTGCCCGCAGCTCATCCTGCGCGGGCCCGTAGCGCCTCCCGTGTGCAAACACGCTTCGGCGTAGCGGTCAAGTAGCCCAAACAACCCAAAACCCTTTCGGGGGCTCACGGGCGGCTGCTCGTGAGCCCTCGAGCATCCGATTGGAGTCCAGAATGCCACGCAACGAAGGCCAGATCATCAAGAAGGGGCCCGGGAAGTACCAGATTCGGATTGCGCTCCGCGGCAAGCAGTTCGCACGTCGTACATACGCCATCACTCTCAACTGCACGGCAGCACACGCCCGGAAGGAAATGCGGAGGCTACTTGTCGAGCGGGATCGCGGCACGCTTCTCAGCCCCGTGTCCCTCACCGTGAGCGAGTGGCTCGACGAGTGGCTCACGGGAGTCGTTGCAGCCACCGTGAGGCAGCGCACGCTTGATACCTATCGCGATCTTGCCAAGCGCTACATCTACCCGTTCTTCGCCGAACACGCGGTCCAAGACATCTCTCGCGCCGATGTCGAGCGCTGGGTGACGCACCTGCGCGAGCGGAAGCTCAGCGCCGGTACCATTCGGCACGTCTTCTCGGTGCTGAATGGGGCCATGGCGTCCCTCGTCACGAACGAACGTCTGGCCGCCAATCCGTGCACTGGCGTGAAGAAGCCGAAGGTTCGTCGGCCCAACATCACACCCCTGACCGTCGACCAGGCGAAGGTGCTTCTGGCCGCGCTCCCCGCTGAACCTCTCGGCGCGCTCTGGGGGCTCCTTCTGACGGCCGCGCTGCGCCCCTCTGAAGCGCTCGCGCTGACTTGGGATGACGTTGCAGACGGGAAGGTCCATGTGCGTCGCTCGCTTACGTGGGGTTCCACCGGCCCCATCATCGACAAGCCGAAGACCGAGCAGGGCTACCGGTCCATTCCGATTGACCCATTTGTCCGGAGGCTGCTGCAGGCGCACTGGCAGCGATCGCCATTCAAGGAGCCTCCGCACCTCGTGTTCTGCAACGCGAGTGGTGGCCCTCTCAACCAGAAGGTCTTGAGCCGTCGTCGGTTTCCGAGGATGCTCAAACGGCTTGGGCTGCCTGAGATCCGGCTGTACGACCTCCGGCATACCGGCACCACCCTGCTCTTGCTCTCCGGCGCGACGGTGACGGCGCTCAAGGAGCGGCTGGGTCACAAAGACGCAGCGTACCTGATCGACACGTACACGCACGTGCTCCCGAATCAGCAGGAGGCCACGACAGGAGCGCTGTCTCACTTGCTCGGCACGGTTCAGCCTGCGACGACGGCTCCGGCGAGTCCCGCTGAGTGAGTGATGCCGGTGTCGCACGAACCCGAGTCGGCCGATGGAATGCCGACACCGATATCCGCGCTCGAAGGCGAACACGCCGGAAACGAGGCGCTACGACCCACCGGTCGCCCTTCTGCGGTGTGCGGACGGACCTTAACTTCCCCCTCAACCTCCAAGAGACACCCATTCGCATGAATGCCGTCGAGATTGAAGAAGCGCTTTCCGACCTCGCGCTGCAGCCCTTCGACTCACAGGAGTTCCCCTTCGCCTTCCTCTCCGCGTTTGGGAACAAGGAGACCACGCTTAGGCGACTGCGACAGGGAGACACGAACGCGTCTGACGTTCCCCGGGCAGTCCTCCAGCGAAACCACATTCACATCGGCGTAGCCGATGCGGGAATGGTCGGTGATACTCTCACCGCTCTCCGGAATAGTCACCGCACGGCCCAAGCCAAGGCCAAGTTCATTGTCGCCACAGACGGCGCCACGTTCGAGGCGGAAGAGCTGTCCGGCGGCGAGGTGCTTGCCTGTGAGTATTCGAGCTTCCCAGATCACTTCGGCTTCTTTCTGCCGCTCGCGGGGATCTCTACAGTAACGGAGATCAAAGACAACCCGATCGACGTTCGAGCCACAGGTCGGTTGAACAAACTCTACATAGAGTTGCTCCGTGAGAACCCGGACTGGGCGCATCCGGATCGGCGCGCGGACATGAATCACTTCATGGCTCGCCTCATCTTCTGCTTCTTCGCCGAAGACACTGACATCTTTGCAGGCGACGGCCTCTTTACGCGCACGATTGACCAGCTGAGCGAGCGCGATGGCTCAAATGTTCACGACGTGCTTTCCGTCCTTTTTAGGGCGATGAACCTCAGAAGCGACGATCGGAAGGCTGCCGGGCTTCCACGCTGGGCCGAGGCTTTTCCTTACGTGAACGGTGGCCTGTTTGGAAACGGCATTGAGGTCCCGCGCTTTACGCGCTCCGCGCGCTCATACCTCTTCCAGGCGGGACAGCTCAACTGGCGGTCAATCAATCCGGACATCTTCGGTTCAATGATCCAAGCTGTGGCCGACGACGAAGAGCGCGGTGCGCTTGGCATGCACTACACGAGCGTCCCGAACATCTTGAAGGTCTTGAACCCGCTATTTCTTGACGATCTGCGAGCCCAGCTCGAGACCGCTGGCGAGAACAAGGTGAAGTTACTGAACCTTCGGAAGCGCCTTGCCCGGGTGCGAGTTTTCGACCCTGCGTGTGGAAGCGGCAATTTTCTGGTGATCGCGTACAAACAAATGCGTCAACTGGAAGCAGAGCTCAACGCACGCCGCG